>JALZDD010000571.1 GCA_030862715.1 Actinomycetota bacterium
GTGCGTGACATGTCACGCACCGCCCTCGCGGCATTTCCGGGCGGTCCCTGAGCGGCACAAAGATAAACGTGACACGAAGTCGCGCGTACTCTTGTTATCGGGACGCGTGTCCGGGTAACGTGAGTCACGTCGTTAGCAGCTCAACGTAGAACTCAACGGTGAAGGAGCGATCGTCATGACCGCCGTTCAGGATGAGAAGTCCACATACGTCCGCCAGGGCAAGCAGGCCTACCTCGACACGCTTCGTACGCTGTCCGAGGCCTCGGTGGAGGTGCGCTTCGACCCGTTCAAGGACATCGACTGGGACTCCGACGAGCTCGCGGTGCTGCCCGACGATGAGCGCTGGATCCTCAACGACGCCGACGAGATCGGTGCCCACCCGTGGTACAAGGCGCTGTCCAAGGAGCGCCAGATCGAGATCGGGATGTACCGCTGGGCCCAGGTCGCCAAGGTCGGCCTGCAGTTCGAGCAGCTGCTCATCGGCGGCGTCATGAACCACCTGGTCTGGTCGAAGAACAACAACCCGGAGTTCCGCTACGCGACTCACGAGGTGACCGAGGAGACCCACCACACCCAGATGTTCCAGGAGCTCGTCAACCGGGTGAACCCGGACGTGGCGGGTGCGCCGACCTACTACAAGGTCCTGGTGCCGCTCCTCGCCTCGGCGGGTGCCTGGTTCCCGGAGGCGTTCTTCACCGGCATCCTCGCCGGTGAGGAGCCGATCGACCACCTGCAGAAGGGCGCGATGCGCGCCGGCGGCAGCCACCCGGTGGCCAACCGCGTGATGCAGATCCACATCGCCGAGGAGGCACGCCACATCGGCTTCGCCCACCAGTACCTCGAGCAGCACGTGCCCGAGCTCGGCCGGGTGAAGAAGACCCTGCTGGCCTACCTGTTCCCGATCATCATGCGCCTGCTCTGCGACGTGATCATGGTCCCGAGCAAGCAGGCCCGCTACGACATGGGCATCCCGGACGAGGTCGCACGCGAGATCTGGTGGAACTCGGAGGAGTCCGAGAAGCTGCTGCGTGACCTCTTCGGTGACGTACGCCTTCTGGCCGACAACCTCGGCATCCGCAAGGGTCCGGCCAAGCTGCTGTGGAGGCTGACCGGCATCGACGGTCGCGCCTCGCGCTTCCGCGCCGAGCCGCGCGCGGCGTCCTACTGATCCTGAGCCCGACGCCCTAGAACGGTAGCCACAAGTGCCTCACGTCGTCACCCAGTCGTGCTGTGCGGACGCCTCGTGCGTGGTCGCCTGCCCGGTCAACTGCATCCACCCCGCCCCGGGCGAGCCCGGCTTCGGCGAGGCCGAGATGCTCTACGTCGACGCCAAGAGCTGCGTCGACTGCGGCGCCTGCGTCACGGCCTGCCCGGCCGACGCGATCGTGCCGCACACGACCCTGACCGCCGCGCAGACGCCGTTCCTGGCGATCAACGCGGAGTACTTCGAGGTCTTCCCGCACAAGGACCGCACCCCGCTCGCTCTGGTCCACCCCCAGCGCAGGCTGACCCGCACCGGACCGTTCCGGGTCGCGGTCGTCGGCGCCGGGCCGGCGGGGATGTACGCCGCCGACGAGCTGCTCAAGCACCCCGAGATCTCCGTCGACGTCTTCGACCGGCTGCCGACGCCGTACGGCCTGGTCCGGGCCGGCGTCGCGCCCGACCACCAGAACACCAAGCAGGTCGAGAAGCTCTTCGCGCAGATCGAGTCGCAGCCGGGGTTCCGCTACTTCCTGGGTGTCGAGGTCGGCAAGGACGTGTCCCATGCCGAGCTGACCGCCCGCTACCACGCGGTGGTCTACACCGTCGGCGCGGCGAGCGACCGTGCTCTCGGGATCGAGGGCGACGACCTGCCCGGGTCGCTGAGCGCGACCGACTTCGTCGGCTGGTACAACGGCCACCCGGACAAGCAGGACCTGCCCGTCCACCTCGACCCGGAGTCCCTCCCGTCGGGGCGGGTCGTCCTGGTCGGCAACGGCAACGTGGCGCTCGACTGCGCCCGGATCCTCGCCGAGGACCCGGAGCGGCTGGCGGGCACCGACATCGCCGAGGGACCGCTGGCTGTCCTGCGCGACAGCGCGGTGAAGGAGGTCGTCGTCCTCGGGCGCAGGGGGCCCGGGGAGGCGGCCTTCACCGTCCCCGAACTGGTCGGGCTGATGGGCCACACCGGTGTCAACGTCGTCGTCGACACCGGGGACCTCCCGCGCGAGGGAGTAACCGCGCGAAGCGCGGACACCACCACCCGGCTGCTGCGCGAGTTCGCCGGCCGCGAGGTGCGTCCGGAGCTGCGTACGATCGTCCTTCGCTTCCTCAGCTCGCCGGTGCGCGTGCTGGGCGAGGACCGGGTCACCGGGGTCGAGGTCGGCCGCAACCGCCTCGAGCGTGACGAGAACGGCGTCGTCCGGGCGGTCCCCACCGGCGAGACCGAGGTCCTCGAGACCGGGATGCTGCTGCGCGCGGTCGGCTACAAGGGCCTGCCCGTGGCCGACCTTCCCTACGACGCCGCGACCGGCACCGTCCCGAACGAGCGCGGCCGGGTGCTCCCGGGCGTCTACGTCGCGGGCTGGGTCAAGCGCGGCCCGAACGGCTTCATCGGCACCAACAAGTCCGACGCCGAGGAGACGGTCGAGCAGGTGCTCGACGACCTCGACACGGACCGGATCCCGGCCCCGGTCGGCGACGCCCGCGAGATCACCGCGGTCGTACGCAGCCGCCAGCCCGACATGGTCGACCTCGCCGGCTGGCAGGCGATCGACCGCGAGGAGAAGCGACGCGGCGCCGAGTCCGGCCGTCCGCGGGTGAAGATCACCGATGTCGAGGAGATGCGGGGCATCGCCGCGAAGTCGCGGAAACCCCGATACTCTCTTGGTCGTCGCAAGGAGCGCTGAGACGCTCTCGACACCGGGGTTGAATCGGGGAGCACGGGAGCAGGGGGAGACGCGGGTGGCCGGGGAGAAGCGGGATGGTCGGCAGGACCGGTGGAGCAAGCACAACGAGCAGCGCCGCCAGCAGATCATCGATGCCGCCATCGCGGTGATCGAGGCCGGTGAACCCGGCGCCGACGTGCAGGTGCAGCAGATCGCGGTGCGCGCCGGGCTGTCCCGCACGGTCATCTACCGCCACTTCGAGGACCGCGCCGACCTCGACCGGGCCGTGCAGCAGGCGATCCTCGACGGGCTCTGGTCCGACCTGATGCCCGGGATCACCCTCGACGGCACCGTGCCGGAGATCATCGAGCGGATCATCGGCACCTACGTCCGCTGGGCCCGGGCCCATCCGGCGCTCCACCTCGCCGCCGACCACGACATCGACGGTGGCGACGACGGTCCCTTCCAGCAGGGGATGGAGCAGCTCGCCGGCCGGATCTCGGCGATCGTCGGCACCGCCGTCCTGGCTCTCGG
>JALZDD010000604.1 GCA_030862715.1 Actinomycetota bacterium
ACACGCTGCCGATGTTCCACGCCAACGGCTGGGGGATGCCGTTCGCGGCGACCGGCCTCGGCATCAAGCACATCGTGCTGCGCAAGGTCGACGGGATGGAGATCCTGCGCCGCGTACGCGACCACGGAGTCACCTACATGTGCGCCGCCCCCGCGGTGGCCGCAGCCGTGCTCGACGCGCTTCCCGAGTGGCAGGCCACCGAGGGCGAGATCCCGGGACGGGACAGGGTGCGGATCATCATGGCCGGTGCGCCGCCGCCCACGAAGACGGTCGTACGCGTGCAGGAGGAGCTCGGCTGGGAGTTCATCCAGATCTACGGCCTCACCGAGACCTCGCCGCTGCTGACCATCAACCGCACCCGCGCCGAGTGGGACGACCTCGATCCGATGGAGCGCGCCGCGAAGCTGACCCGCGCCGGCGCCCCGGCGATCGGCGTGAGCCTCGACATCTCGCCCGACAAGGAGGTCCTGGCCCGGTCCAACGTCGTGCTCGAGGGCTACTGGGAGAAGCCGGAGGAGACCGAGAAGGCACTCGCCGACGGCTGGTTCCACACCGGCGACGGCGGCAGCCTCGGCGACGACGGCTACCTCACCATCTCCGACCGCATCAAGGACGTGATCATCACCGGCGGCGAGAACGTCTCGAGCGCCGAGGTCGAGGACGTCCTCTTCCTGCACCCCTCCGTCGCCGAGGTCGCCGTCATCGGCATCCCCAGCGAGAAGTGGGGCGAGACCATCCTCGCCCTCGTCGTCCTCGCCGAGGGCGCCCAGGCGACCCAGGAGGAGCTGATCGCCTGGTGCAAGGAACGAGCCGCCGGCTACAAGGCGCCGACTGTCGTCGAGTTCCGCGACTCCCTGGCGCGTACGGCCACCGGCAAGCTGCAGAAGTTCAAGCTCCGTGAGCCCTACTGGGGCGACCGGGACCGCAAGGTCAACTGACCCGCCGACCCGGCGCAATTGCCCTGGAAATTCGCGTCGAGTCGGCCGGTTCTGGCGGGACATCAGCGCCGGGGCGACCCCGACGCCGACCCCTAGAGCCCTTGCAACTGGGTCACGATCATTGCGACGGCGAAGAAGCCGTAGAAGCCGATCGCGGCGATCATTCCGACGAGGCGGAAGCCGCGCAGCCGGATGGCTTCGGGGAGATCGCGCCGGTTGAGGCGAACCAACAGGATCGAGTAGACCAGGGTGACGAACGAGGCTGCGCAGGTCGAGACGAGCAGGAGTCCGATCGGCTGGGTGAAGCCCGATGCCAAGATCACCGACCCGAGCACGATCTCGCCCCAGACCACCGCGAAGTAGAGGCGAGACTCGGTCCAGGTGCTGGAGTCCTGCAGGTAGCTGCGCTTGACGAAGTCTGCGGCGACGCGACCGATCACATCGAGCAGGCCCATCGCGGCCGCCCAGAGCGAGACCGAGGCGATGGCGAAGAACAAGATCTTGAGCCAGGTGCCGACCTCGGAGGCGAAGATCTCGCCCTGGATCTGCAGAAAGGTCGTGTCGGAGGCGAGATCACTGCGGCCATAGAGCGTCTCGTAGGCGAGGAGGCTCATGACGCCGATGGTCACGAAGCATACGGCGAAGAAGGAGGTGAAGTGCTCGATGTTGGCGCGCTTCCACCACAGTCGCCACCGGTCGAGGTTGGTCTCATCCTGCGGGAAGACGTAGTAGTCGGTGCCCGAGGCTTCCTTCTGACCGGTGATGGGGGAGACCAGGCGTGGAACGTGGTGGCCCATGCCGTATCCCTTGTCACGGATCCAGTTGCTGAGCACCAGGTTGTGTACGCCGCCGGCGCCGGCGGCGCCAAGGGCGGAGAGCAGCATGACGAAGGTGATGCCCTCGGGGATGCTGCCGAAGCCGGTGACGACCTGCTTCGCGCCCTCACCCCAGGTGGACAGCGAGATCACGAACACGACGACGACCGCGAGGAAGAAGAGAGTCAGCGCGACCTTGAGCATCTCGACGCGCTCCACCGTCTTGTACACCACCTTCGATGCCGAGAGGAGTCCCCCGATGACGACCAGCGCAGCGACCGAGATCCAGACCGGGTTGCCGCCGCCGATGAGATAGGTGAAGACGGTGGATCCGCTGGTGACCCAGCCCGGCCAGACGTACTGGAAGGCGCCGGCCGCGCAGATGGCGATTCCCCACAGCTTCGACCAGCGCGCCAGCCCGGCGACCACCGTCTGGCCGGTGGCAAGCGTGTAGCGCTCGATCTCCATGTTGATGAAGAACTGCACGATGAGAGTGATGAAAGCCAGCCACAGCAGTCCCAGACCGCCGATGGACGTCAGGTAGGGCCACAGGATGATCTCGCCTGCCGCGAGGCCGATGCCGACGGCCACGATGCCGGGACCGACCATACGTCGCAGGGCCGGTACCTCGGGTAGGTCACGTTCCAGGGCAGCCGATGGCCGTCGGCTGTCTCGACCGGGTTCGATGTGAGCGGACATAGGGTTTCTCCGATCTAGTGTGCCGACTGCGCGGTACGTGAGCGCAGCAGGTGGGCGACATGGGTGAGTGCGAGGTGATAGCCGTGCGTTCCGGCGCCGACGATGACGGCGTCCGCGACCGGCGACACGTAGGAGTGGTGTCGGAAGTCCTCGCGCGTGTGGACGTTGGTGATGTGCAGCTCGACGGTGGGCAGGTCGGCGACGAGCAGAGCGTCACGGATCGCGACCGACGTGTGCGTGTAGGCCGCCGGGTTGATGATGATCGCGGCACACTCGGTGCGGGCCACCTGGATGGCATCGACCAGGGTGCCTTCGTGATTGGACTGGGTGAAGCGGACGGAGAGTCCGAGCTCTGCGGCACCGGCGTGCACCTGTGCTTCGAGATCCGCGATAGACGTATGCCCATATCGCTCGGGTTCACGCACACCGAGCATGTTGAGGTTGGGCCCGTTGAGGATCAGGACGGGGAGAGCGAGCGGGTCAGGCACGGGCGTCCGTCTTTCGCTGGTCGAGCAGTCCGGCGAGATTGGCGAGCATCCGATTCACATCGGCCGGTCGCCTGGTGATCAGCTCGAACGCCCGCGCTGCCTGGTGGACGCACATGTGGATGCCGGAGAGGGTGCGGATGCCCCGTCGTCTCGCGGTGAGCAGCAGCTCCGTCTCGACCGGCATGTAGACGACGTCGCTCACCCACATGTCCGCATGCAGCGCTGAAGGGGGGACGGGGACTCCTGGGTGCGCGGCCATGCCGACAGGACTCGCATTGACCAGGCCGGTCGCTCGGGCGAGCTCATCGACCAGGTTGGTTCCCGCCGCGCTGACGCGGTCGGCGCCGAACCTGCGTACAAGGTCGGCGAGCAGGGTCGCGCGTCGACGCTGATCAGGGTCGTGGAGCACGAGGTGCTCAACCCCGAGGCCGAGCTGGGCGTGCGCCACTGCCGAGCCCGCGCCGCCGGCGCCGCACTGGAGGACGCGACTGGTCTCGACTCCTGCCATCTCTCGGGTGAACGCGTCTGCGTAACCGGCGCCGTCGGTGTTGTGACCGACCATCTGGTCGTTCTCGAAGACGACGGTGTTCACGGCGCCCAGTTCACGCGCTTGCGGGGACATCATGTCCAGGAGCGGCAGCACCGTCTGCTTGTAAGGGTGGGTGATGTTGACGCCGGCGAATCCCGCGTCGGCAGCCGCGCGCAGTTGCTCCGCCAGAGGCCGCCGGTCTACCTCGGTATCGAAGAGCGTGTAGGTCAGAGGGAACCCGTGCGCACGGGCCTCGGCCGTGTGTAGGGCGGGGGAGAACGATCCTCCGATCCCAGCGCCGATCAAGCCGATACGGGTGGTGGGTGGGGAACTGGAAGGCACCAGGAACTCCTTGCGCTCATGTGACGTGAACCACATGAACACTGGGTGCGCGGTTGGTCGCGAGCAACACCGGAGATCCGGTCACCGGAACTTTTGCTTGGCCTCACCAGCAGTTTCGGTCAGCGGAACTCGGGTGTGGACGCCCGGAACAGCGCCCCCTGAGCATCGGAGCGGATGAGAGCCGCAGCACCCACGAGAGGGACAGAGAATGTCCGATTGGAACATCGCACGAGTCGTCGACGAGCTGGCGGCGCGCGAGGCCGAGCGCCGCGACGGCGGCCGGCTCACCGACGAGTGGCCGGGGCTCGACCTCACGACCGCGTACAAGGCGCAGGACGAGCTCCTGACACGCCGCATCCACAAGGGTGAGCGCGTCGTCGGCGTGAAGCTCGGCCTCACCTCCGAGGCGAAGCAGCGCCGAATGGGTATCGATGCGCCCCTCACCGCGTGGCTCACCGACGCCATGGTGCTCTCCGAGGGAGAGGCCATCCAGGTCAACTCCTTGATCCACCCCCGGATCGAGCCCGAGATCGCCTTCGTCATGGGCGAGTCCCTGCACGGGTCGGGCGTCACGAGAGACCAGGCCCTGGCTGCGGTGCGCAGCGTGCACGCCGGCTTCGAAGTGATCGACAGCCGGTTCCGCGACTTCAGCTTCGCGCTGCCCGACGTCGTGGCCGACAACGCCTCCGCGTCGGTGTTCGTGATCAGCGCGGAGTCGCTCTCGCCCGAGGCGCTGGACCTGGCGGCTGAGCGCTGCGATCTCGCTGTCGACGGCGAGATCGTGGACAGCGCTACGGGAGCGGCGGTGCAGGGTCACCCGGCCGAGGCGCTGGCCCTCGCCGCCAATGACCTCGCCGCCCGGGGCCATGCGATCGAGGCCGGCTCCATCGTCCTGACCGGCGGGCTCACGGACGCAGTCCTTCTCGGACCCGGCTCCGAGTACAGCGCAGCCTTCACCAGCCTCGGCACCCTCACGGTGAAGGCGACCTGACCGATGACAACGACCCTGAAGGAGCACATCTCGATGAACCGCCCCAGCACCGCCGCCGAGTTCCGGGCGACGTACGAGCAGATGGTCGGCTTCGTGCCCCCGCGGATCGCCGCCCGCTTCGAGCGCCTCGGCGACGACAACGACGTGCTGCTGGCCCAGGAGCGTCTGCGCAACCTGGTGATGTACCCCGACGCTCTCGACCAGAAGACGGTCCAGCTGGTGCTCTTCGGCATCCTGCACAGCAAGCTGAGCGACGCCGCCAAGCTCCACGGCCTCGCCGCCCGCCGGGCCGGCGCGACCTGGCAGGAGATGCAGGCCGTCATCGACCTGGCCTTCCTCTTCACCGGCATGTCCGCGGCAAACCGCGGCCCGGCGCTCCTCGACGAGATCGCAGCAATGGAGGAACAGAACGCATGAACGAGACGATCACTGACGAGCCGCTGTACGAGCTCGCCCACCTCGGTCATGCCGAACTGCTCACTCCAAGCTATGAGAAGAGCCTGGAGTTCTTCGTCGACGTCTACGGGCTGGACCTGGTTTCGGAGCAGGGCGGCAGCGCCTATCTGCGTGGCTGGGGCGACCACGACCTCACCAGCCTCAAGCTCACGCCGTCGCACCAGGCCGGGCTGGGGCACGTCGGCTGGCGCGCCGTGAGCCCGCAGGCCCTCGATCGCCGGGTCGCCGCGTTGGAGGCACGTGGTGTGACGGGCGAGTGGATCGACGGAGACCTCGGCCACGGGAAGGCGTACCGCTTCGACGCCCCCAGCGGCCAGCGGATGGAGCTCTACTTCGAGACCGAGAAGTACCTCGCCCCGGAGGGGAAGGGGTCCTACCTCCCGAACCAGCCACAGTCGTCGGTGACCCGCGGGATCGGCGCACAGCGCATCGACCACCTCAACATCCTGGCGCCGGACGTGACCGGTACCCGGGAGTTCATGGCCGAGACCCTGGGCTTCAAGCTTCGCGAATTCCTCGTCCCACCGGGCCAGGGTGAGGTCGGCGCCTGGATGAGCCTCATGAACAAGGCTCATGATCTGGCGATCACGCGCGAGCCGGCCGACACCAGCGGACGGCTCCACCACCTCGCCTATGCCGTGGAGAACCGAGAAGACGTGCTCCGCGCCGCCGACCTGTTCATGGAGCTGGGTCAGCCGATCGAGTTCGGGCCCGCCAAGCACTCCAGGACCCAGGGCTTCTTCCTGTACGTCCTCGAGCCGGGCGGCAACCGGATCGAGGTGTTCAGCGGAGGGATCCATATCTTCAGCCCCGACTGGGAGCCGGTGCGCTGGACCACCGAGGGGGGCGGCCGTTCGACCGCCTGGGGCCTCGACGTTCCGGCGAGCTTCCACGGCCACGCCACGCCCGTCCTGTCGTGACACCCGGGATCACCGCCAGTCACGTCACGCTCTCGGGAGCCGGGTTCGGGCAGCCGCCGCGCTTCACCTTCGCCGACAGGTGCCGCGCCGCAGCCGAGGCGGGTTTCACGGCCATCGGCCTCCACGCCGGCGACCCTGTGCTGGCAGAGGGCACCTACGGCGTCCGTCGGGCACTCGCCGATTCGGGCCTGGCGCTCGGGGAGATCGAGTTCCTCGCCGGCTGGGCACGCGGCGCGGACTCGGTCGACCTCGACACCGTCGACGTTCTGGTCGACCTGGCGCGGGAGTTCTCGCCGCACCATGTCACGGCGGGCGAGTTCGGCGCGGAGCCGGTCGACCCCCGAAAGGCGGCGGGTGTCCTCTCCGGGCTGGCGGATCGATTCGGCGAGCACGGCACGCTGGTGGCCGTCGAGCAGTTCCCCTGGTCCGGGTTGCGGCTCACCTCGACCATCGCAGCGGTCTTGGACGGCTGCGATGCGGGAGTGGGCGCCATGCTCGACGTCTGGCATCACCGCAACAGTGGAGCGACGCGCCGTGATCTCGATCTGCTGGCGGGGAGGATCGTGGCAGTGCAGCTTAACGACGGTATTGCGGTGACGGGGGACTTCTTGGCCCAGGCGCGCGCTGCGCGGCGGCTGCCGGGGGAAGGCGATCTCGACGTCGTTCAGCTGGTGTCCGACCTGAATACGATCGGCTTCGACGGCGCCTGGTGTGTGGAGGCGAGCGATGAGGCGCTGCGATCTGATGCTCTCGCGCGAAGCGCACGGCGCGCCTACGACGCGGCCGGCGCCGTTCTCGAGAGCTAGGTGTGGCTCAGGCTTGGAGCCGGCGAGAGACGGCCGCGGCGGTGCTGGACACGAGCATGCCGAGCTGGTCCCGGTGGCTCATGACCCGGGCCATGGGACCCCAGATCGAGACGGCGGCCACCGGGAGTCCGGAGGCATCGAGGATGGGCGCGCCGCACGACCCGATGGACGGACTGAGCTCGCCGCTGTCGATCGCCCAGCCGCGGTGGCGAGCCTCCTCGAGCTCGTGCCTCAGCCGTACGGGATCGGTGATCGTCGCTGCGGTGTGACGGGTCAACTTCTGCCCGGCGAGGGCCTCGTCGAGCTTCGTACCGGTAAGGGCGGAGAGCCAGGCTTTGCCCACCGCGGTGCAGTGCATCGGCCGAGTTGTGCCGATCCGCGTGCTCGCGGGGCTCGGCGTCGGGCCGAGCTCACGGTGGAGGAACACCATCTTGTCGTTCATCGGGATGGCGAGACCGGATGTCTCGCCGGTGAGCTCCATGAGAATGCGGATCAGGTCCGGTGCGATCCGGGCGATCTTTGAGCGGGTGATGATGGAGAGTCCCAGGCGCACTGCTTCAGGCCCCACCATCCAGCGGCCGGGCTCCTCCGACGGTTGGAGGAAGCCCCAAGCGGTGAGGCGGTCCGCGATGCGGTAGGCCGTGCTGCGGCTGGTGCCGGCCACTTCGGCGATCTCGGACGCCGATGCCTCGTGCGCTCCCGCCATATGACGTAGGACTGCGAGGGCGCGGTCCACCGACCCGCCGGGCGTCTGCCGATCGCTCGCCGCGGTCCTCGGAACGTAAGGCGGGCTGCCGAAGCTGTCGTCCATGTCAGCAGCCTGCCATGAGCTCGCCCTGCTATCTCCTGCCGGTGTCTCACTCAATGCGACACCGCGACCTCCGGTGGCTCGGTGGCCGGGATCGTCCCTTTGGCGACCGGGCGGTTCAGGGGAGAGTCGGCCTGCGCCGGTCGGACACCGACGTGTACGGACGGGAAGGAGCTGGGGAGTATGTCGAGTGTTGCGGAGGCGGACACCGAGGGCATTGGCGTGAGAGTGCCGGACAACGCGGTGGCCCGGGTCTCGGCGGTCCTGGGCTGCTTCGATGTGGACGCCGAGCGTCTGGGGGTCTGTGAGATCGCCCGCCGCTCAGGGCTTCCCAAGTCGACCGCCTCCCGACTGATCGCCGACATGGTCAGGCATGGGCTCCTGGAGCGGCACGAGGGGGTGATCGGCTTGGGCGCCCGACTCTTCGAGCTCGGACAGTACGTCACCTGGAAGCGCGCCCTTCGTGACGTGGCGCTTCCCCTGATGGCGGATCTACGGTCGGCCACGCGACAGACGGTCCACCTTGCCGTCATGGACGGCACCGAGGTCCTCTACGTCGAGATCATTCGCGGTGCGGCGGGGCCGGCGATGCCGTCGCGAGTCGGCGGTCGGCTCCCTGCCCATGCCTCCGCGGTGGGCAAGGCGATGCTCGCGTACTCTCCGAGGCGGCTGGTGGAAGAGACCGTGGCAGCGGGAATGACTCCGATAGGTCCTCGGACCCTCACCTCGCCGCGGATCCTGATGCAACAGCTCGCCGCGGTCCGGGAAGAGGGCGTGGCCTTCGAGCGCGAGGAGTCCGGTCGAGGTGTCGCTTGCGTGGGGTCCCCGATCCTGGACGCCGACGGCCGACCGATCGCTGCCATCTCGGTGTCGGGATGGAGCGGCCTGATGAAGCTGGATCGGATGGCCCCGGCGGTGCGCACCGCCGCATTGACAGCAGGGCGCCTTCTCGCCTGATGTGCTTGGGACGGGTCTCGACCCGCCCGACCATTGAGGCAAGCGCTCAGCGCCGATGGACCTCGCGACCGTCGACGTAGGTGTTCGTCACCCGGGTCCGGGCGAGGGCGGTCGTGTCCTCGCCGAGGATGTCGTGGTCGACGACGACCAGGTCGGCTGCGTACCCGGTCTCGATCCGGCCCGTGGACCTTTCGAGACGGTTCAGGTAGGCGGTGCCGGTGGTGTAGCCGGCGAGGGCCTCGGCGACCGTCAGTGCCTCCTCGGGCAGCAACGGGGCGGCGTCGGCGGGCTGGTCGGGGGAGCGGCGGTTGACCGCGACGTGCATGCCGAGCAGCGGCGCCGGGTCGGAGACCGGCCAGTCGCTGCCGCACGCGATCCGGGCACCCGTACGCAGCAGCGACCCGAACACATACTGCTGACTCCGTGCCGCCGGTGCCAGGAACGGCAGGGTCAGCACCTCCACCGCCTCGTCCCGGCACGCCCACAGCGGCTGGATGTTGGCGGTGACCTCGAGCTCGGCGAACCGAGGGACGTCCGATGCGTCGACGACCTGGACGTGGGCCAGATGGTGCCGCAGCCCGCTGGCGCCGTTGACCTCACGTGTGTGCTCGATCGCGTCCAGGCTGTCGCGCACAGCCCGGTCGCCGAGCGCGTGGATGTGCGCCTGGAACCCGTTGGCGTCCAGCGCCGCGACGTACGTCGCCTGAGCGTCGGCCGGGATGAAGGAGAGCCCGCGGTTGTCGGTGAGATGGCCGTGGGCGTCGAGGTAGGGATCGAGCATGGCGGCCGTGTGCGTCTCGCAGACGCCGTCCTGCATCAGCTTCACGCTGCCCGCGTCCAGCCCTGCCTGTGCGGCGAGAGCGCGGCGCGAGATCAGCTCGGGCAGCTGCTCCAGGCCGCGGTCGCGGTCCCACCACTGGGCGAGAACGACCTTCGCGGTGAGCGCGCCGGCGTCGCGCGCGGCGATGTAGGTCGGCAGCGAGTCCGGCATGCCGAGACCGTTGCCGACCAGCGCGTCCTGCCACCCCACGATGCCGACGGAGTGGAGATGCCGCTGCGCGGTGAGCAGCGCCTCGGTCAGGTCCCGCGAGGTCGGGGCGGGGACCAGCGAACCGACCAGGGCCATCGCACCCTCGTGCAGCGCGCCGGTGGGTCGACCGGCGGAGTCGCGCTCGATGCGCCCATCGGCCGGATCGGGCGTGCCCGCATCGATGCCGGCGATCTCGAGCGCGCGGCTGTTCACCCAGGCGGAGTGGTGGTCGCGGTTGGGCAGGAAGACCGGCCGGTCGGGAAAGAGTCGGTCGAGCGGCTCGGCGCTCGGCACCCCACCCGGGAAGGAGTCCATCGACCAGCCACCGCCGGTGACCCAGACGCGTCCCGGGTTGGCCGCGGCGTACGCCCCGATGGCATCCAGGTAGCCCTCGAGCGTCGACAGGCCGGTCAGGTCGCACTGGTTCATCTCCAGCCCGGCCTGGATCGGGTGCACGTGGGAGTCGTGGAAGGCGGGCAGGACCCACCGACCGTCGAGCTCCTCGACCACCGTCTCAGGGCCGGCCAGATCGTCGAGATCCGGGCCGATGGCCGCGATCCGCCCGTCGCGGACGGCGAGAGCCGCGTCCTCCCAGCGGCCCTCGCGCAGGACCCGGCCGCCGCGCAGTAGCAGGTCCGCCGGGAGGGCGTCAGAGCCCATCAGTTGACGGCCATGGTGTCGGTGACCGAGGAGCCCGAGTGCTTGAGCACGAGCGCCACCAGGGCGAGGACCAGGAGCGTGAAGATCAGCAGGATCGTGGAGACCGCGGCGATCTCCGGCTTGAGACCGGAGCGGACCGAGGAGAGCACATAGACGGGCCACGAGGTCGTGCCGGAGACGTTGATGAACGAGGAGATCACCGTGTTGTCGAGGCTCAGCGTGAAGGCCAGCAGCCCACCGGCGAGCACCGCCGGGCCGACGAGGGGGATCGTGACCTTGAAGAAGGTCGCCACCGGCCGCGCGTAGAGGTCCGCGGAGGCCTCCTCCAGCGACGCGTCCAGCCCGACCAGGCGGGCCCGGACGATGTAGGTCACCACCGCGGTCGCGAAGAGCGAATGGCCGATCACGAGGCGTACGTAGCCGTTGTTGAACGGCAGCAGCGACCAGTCCTGCCCGAGCGTCACGAACCAGGGGAGCAGCGCGATGCCGTCGACGATCTCGG
>JALZDD010000609.1 GCA_030862715.1 Actinomycetota bacterium
CACGGATGCTGCTGCTGGGAGCAGTGGCGCTGTTCGAGCCCGTCAACGGCTACCAGATTCGGCGCGAGCTGATGTCGTGGCACGTCGACCAGTGGGCCAACATCAACCCGGGCTCGATCTACCACGCGCTCACCTCGCTGACCGAGAAGGGCCATCTGACCAGGCACGATCTGGTCGACAACGGACGAACGGTCGCGGTCTACGAGATCAGCGCCAGCGGCCGGGCAGAGCTCGAGCGCCTCGTCACCCGCTCACTGCAGGCCGTCGACATCTACAACGGCGTCTCCTTCTACGCCGCGTTCTCGCTGGCGCCTCTGCTGGAGCGTCCCGCCGTCATCCAGCAGCTGAGCGTCCGTCTGCAGGCCCTGGAGCGCACCGACAAGGAGCTCGACGCCGCGATCCGGGCCAACGCCCACGTGGCGCCGCCCCACACCGGTGCCGCGCTGCGCCTCCAGCTCGACAAGCTCCGCTCCGAGCGGGCGTGGTTGGTGGAGCTCCTGGACGACGTACGCAGCGGCGAGCTCGCCTTCGCCGGCGACGCTCCCGGCTGGACGCCGGCCGAGGACGACCCGGGGTGGCAGATGGACGCCGACCGGAAGCGCTACCGGGAGATGCTGCGCGGCTGAGCCGGCGCGGGTCCCGTCGAATCGGTTTGACATCTCGAGATCAAAGTTGAACACTCGCGGTATTCAAGTTTGAACACTCAGGTAAAATCGGGTGATTGTTGTCGGTGGTCCGTGCTTGTCTGGGACTTGCACGCACAAGGGAGTGACACATGATTCACGCACGCGGCCTGAGGCACACCTTCGCCTCCGGCCATGGCAAGCAGAAGAAAGAAGTCGTCGCGGTCGACGGAGTCGACCTCGACGTCGAAGAGGGCGAGGTGGTCGGCTTCCTGGGCCCGAACGGTGCCGGCAAGACCACCACCCTGCGCATCCTCACCACCCTCCTCAAGCCCACGGCAGGCACCGCCACGGTGGCGGGCTTCGACGTGGCCAAGCAGTCCGTCGAGGTCCGGCGGAGCATCGGCTACTGCTCCCAGGTCGGATCGACCTTCTCGGGCGCCTACGCGGGCGACGAGGTCGTCGACCACGGGATGCTCTACGGGATGTCCAAGAAGGACGCGGTCGCCCACGGGCAGGCGCTCTTCGAGAGGCTTCAGCTCGACGGGCTGTGGCGCCGCAAGCCCCGCAACATGTCCGGCGGGCAGAAGCGCCGCCTCGACATCGCGATGGCGCTGATCCACGCCCCCAAGCTGGTCTTCCTCGACGAGCCCACCACCGGCCTCGACCCACAGGCGCGGGCCAACCTGTGGGACCACATCGCCTCGCTGCGTACGGACCACGGGGCCACGGTCTTCCTGACCACTCACTACCTCGACGAGGCCGACACCCTCGCCGACCGGGTCATGGTCATCGACCAGGGCCGCATCGTCGCCAACGACACCCCGGAGAACCTCAAGGCCGCCGTCTCCGGCGACCTGGTCTCGCTGGAGGTCGCCACCGACGAGCAGGTCGCGATCGCGCGCGACAAGCTCGGCTCGATCTCGGAGAGCGTCGAGGTCGACGAGCGGCTGGTCAGCGGCCGGGTGCCGCGGGCTGGGAAGGCAGTCCCCGGGCTGCTTCGCGACCTGGAGTCAAACGGCGTCTCGCTGGAGTCGATCGAGGTCGCACGACCCACCCTGGACGACGTCTTCCTGACGCTGACCGGGCGCACGCTGCGCGATGCCGAGGCGGGCGCACCCGAGGCCGAAGAGGCCGCCGAGCAGACTCAGGAGGCCAACTGATGAGCGAGCGCAAGCGAGCGACAATGAGCGTCAGGCCGCCACGCCCGTGTTCTTCGCACTGCCCTACGGAGGTGGCGGCATGACCGAGTTCCAGCAGCCCGTCCTCAAGTCCGGCTTCTTCCGGGAGTCGATGGTCGTCTTCAACCGCCAGCTGCGGATGAACCTCCGCAACCCGGCCTGGGTGCTCATCGGCGTTATGCAGCCGATCCTCTACCTGTTGCTCTTCGGGCCGCTGCTCGAGCCGCTCATCGAGCAGCTCGGTGGCAACGCCTACAACTGGTTCGTCCCCGGCATGCTCGTCCAGCTCGGCATCTTCGGGGCCATGTTCGCCGGCTTCTCGCTGATCGGCGAGTGGCGCGAGGGTGTCATCGAGGCGGAGCGGGTCACCCCGGCCTCGCGTGGCGCGCTGCTGTTCGGGCGTCTCTACCGCGACCTGCTGCAGATCCTGGTGCAGGCGATCATCCTGGTCGCCCTCGGCCTGGTGATGGGCATGGACTTCAGGCCGGTGGGGATCCTCGTCGGGATCGCGATCACCGTGCTGATCGGTGGTGCCGGAGCCGCCGCCTCCAACGCGTTCGCGCTGCTCGTGAAGAGCGAGGACGTGATGGCGCCGGTGACCAACATGCTGCTGATGCCGATCCTGCTGCTGTCGGGCATCTTCCTGCCGATGAGCTTCGGTGCCCAGTGGCTCGAGACGCTCGCCGACGTCATCCCGACCAAGCACATCGTCGACGCGGTGCGAGCCTCGTTCTTCGGTGACCTCGGGGTGGCCGACATCGGCTGGGGCGTCGGCTGGACCCTCGCCCTGTTCGCACTGTCGGTCTGGTGGGGCATCTCCACGTTCCGCAAGGAGAACGCCTGACTTCTCGGGTGTTTCCTGCACTTCTCGGGTGTTGCACTGCCTGAGAAGTGCAGGCCCGAAAAGTTGTAGCGGCCGGTCAACCGGGTATCCCTGCACCCCGGCCGATCTAGCGGAAACACCAGCGTCCTCTCAGCGGTGACTCAGCGAGGGGTGGCAAGGTAGGAGTGTGAACAGCCCTGCCACCCCGAGCGACAGCCCCGGCGACAAGCCGCACGTGCTGGTCGTCGACGACGACAAGGCCGTGCGTGAGTCGCTGCGCCGGTCGTTGGAGTTCAACGGCTACGTGGTCGCCCTGGCCGGCGACGGCGCCGAGGCGCTCGCCGGCATCGCCAACCACGATCCCGACGTGGTCGTGATGGACGTGATGATGCCCCGCCTCGACGGCATTGAGGCCACCAAGGCGCTGCGGGCAGCCGGCAACGACGTACCGATCCTGGTGCTGACCGCCCGCGACGCCGTCGGCGACCGGGTCGACGGCCTGGACGCCGGGGCCGACGACTACCTCACCAAGCCGTTCGCGCTCGAGGAGCTTCTGGCCCGGCTGCGCGCGCTGCTGCGCCGGGCGGCCCCGATCGGCGAGGACGACGAGGAGACGCTGCACTTCGCCGACCTCTCCATGAACACCACCACCCGCGAGGTGACCCGTGGCGAGCGCGCCATCGAGCTCACCCGCACCGAGTTCACGCTCCTGGAGATGTTCCTGCGCCGGCCCCGCCGCGTACTCGATCGGTCCTTCATCCTCGAAGAGGTGTGGGGCTACGACTTCCCGACGACGGCCAACTCGCTGGAGGTCTACGTCGGCTATCTGCGGCGCAAGACCGAGGCCGAGGGTGAGGCCCGGCTGATCCACACCGTACGTGGCATCGGCTACGTCCTGAAGGAGTCGTGAGCAGCGCCGTGACCACGCCGGCAGCCAGCTCGCGCTACCGCGGCTCTCTGGCGGGCCGGGTCACGCTGCTGACGACCCTCGCGGTCGCCGGCTCGATCGCGCTGATCGCGATCGGGCTCTACTTCGTCGTACGCATCCAGCTGCAGGCCAACATGGACGAGTCGCTGCTCAAGCGGGCCACCTCCGCCGCGGCCAACACCGCGTCGATCCAGGACGCACGAACAGGCGCGGCCTTCCCGACCTGGGTGCTCAACGCCGGCGACATCCAGGTCGCCGAGGTCGACGACTCGCACAACTACTGGTCACCGACGCTCGGCACGTTCCCGCGGCCCGGCGTGCCGGAGGAGGCGGTGGCCAAGCGCGAGGCCAAGCAGTCGGTCCGTACGGTCTCCACCAAGGTCGGCGTCTTCCGGGTCGTCACCGTCCCGATCCCCGAGAGCAACTCCGCGCTGATGCTGGCCCAGTCGCTGGGGCCACAGCAGGAGATGTACAAGCGACTCGGGCTCGTCGTGCTCTTCTTCGGCGCCGCCGGGGTCGTCGCGGCAGCGTTCGCGGGCTGGCTCGTGGCAGCGGGCGGGCTGCGGCCGGTGAGACGGCTGACCGCCTCGGTCGACCGGATCGCGACCACCGAGGACCTCACCCCGCTCCCGGTCGAGGGCGACGACGAGATCGCCCGGCTGGCCACGTCGTTCAACCGGATGCTGTCCGCCGTCTCCGCCTCCCGGGACCGGCAGCGACAGCTGGTGGCCGACGCCTCGCACGAGCTGCGCACGCCGCTGACCTCGCTCCGCACCAATGTCGAGCTCCTCACCCAGGCCGATGCCTCGATCTCGGGCGAGCAGCGGGCCGAGCTGCTCGGCGACATCCGTGCCCAGATCGAGGAGCTCACCAACCTGATCGGCGACCTCGTCGAGCTGGCCCGCGACGCGCCCGCCGAGCCCACGCTCGAGACGGTCGACCTCTCCGACGTCGTGGACCGGGCGCTCTCGCGTGTCCGTCTGCGCGCACCGTCGGTGACCTTCTCCGACACGATGGCGCCGTGGTGGGTCATGGGCGACTCCAGCTCGTTGGAGCGGGCGGTCACCAACCTGCTCGACAACGCCGCCAAGTGGTCGCCGGAGTCGGGCACAGTGCACGTCTCGCTCCGCGATGGCGTGCTCAACGTCGACGATGAGGGGCCAGGCATCGCCGAGGACGACATCCCCTACGTCTTCGACCGGTTCTACCGCTCCACGGAGGCTCGCTCGATGCCTGGATCGGGGCTGGGCCTCGCTATCGTCCGACAGGTCGCCGAGCGCACCGGCGGGTCGGTCTCCGCGGCACGCTCTCCGCACGGTGGTGCGCGGATGACCATGCGCCTGCCCGGCTCCGCCTCTCCCAAGCCGACAGAACCGCCCACGGCGGTGTTGAACAACTGAGGGTTGAACCTTTGAGATACGCCGTCTTGGCGCCCAGTCTGGTGGCGCTGCTCTCCGTAGCTGCCTGCGGAGCCGGGGAGCCCGCCGATCCGTCAGCGTCCACCTCCGCATCATCCCCGGAGCATGCCTCCCAGGAGACGTTCAACCCCTGCGACGGGCTCGACATCGCCCCCGTGGAGAAGGCCCTCGGCGCCCAGCTCCGCGTCGAGCGGGGCACCTCGGCGGCACCCCGCTGTGCCTTGCTTCCCGAAAAGTCGGGCGGGACTGCGTACGAGCTCAACTACCTGCCCTTCAAGGGCACCCTCGCGGAGGCGTGGAAGACCATGGACGTGAAGTCCGGAGACGTCAGCGAGCCCGACATCAAGGGCGCCGATGACGCCCGGATGGTCAAGCAGCAGGGCGTCAGCTCGTACGCCGTCACCGGCTTCGTCCAGAACGGCACGCTGATCCAGAGCTTCAACTCCGTCGACCTGGAGCCCTACGACGGCGACGCCATCGACCGCGCCGCCCAGGCCCTCCTCGAGCAGCTGAGCGCGAACGCCCCGTAGCCGCCTAGTGCTTCTTCGTCTCGCGCCAGGAGCGCTCGAAGGGGAGGCGCCAAGCGTGGGGGGCGATCAGCTGGTGGATCGAGTTGGGTCCCCAGGAGCCGGGGGCGTAGAGGCGCACGGGCGGAGGGTTGTCGAGGAGCGGCTGGGAGATCTCCCAGAGCGTCTCGATGCCCTCGGCAGTGGTGAAGAGCGTGTGGTCGCCACGCATGGCGTCGTGGATGAGGCGCTCGTACGCCTCGAGGACGCCGGTCGAGGAGCTCGTCTCCTGGGTGGCGAACTGCATGGAGAGCTTCTCCAGCTTCATGCCCGGCCCGGGACGCTTGCCGTAGAACGACAGCGACATCTTCGACTGGTCGGCGAGGTCGAAGGTGAGGTGGTCGGGACCCTGGGTGCCGGCGCCGGAGTTGGCCGGGAACATCGTCAGCGGCGGCTCCTTGAACGCGATCGAGATGATCCGCGCGCCCTCGGCCAGCTTCTTGCCGGTGCGCAGGAAGAACGGCACGCCCGCCCAGCGCCAGTTGTCGATGATCACCTTCATCGCGATGAAGGTCTCGGTGTCGGAGTCGTCGGCGACCTCGTTCTTGCCGCGGTAGCCGGAGTATTGACCACGCACCACGTTGCGCGGGTCCAGCGGCTGGATCGACCGGAAGACCTTGTTCTTCTCCTCGCCGATCGGGTCGGGAGCAAGCGAGGTCGGCGGCTCCATCGCCATGAACGCCAGCACCTGCATCAGGTGGGTCACGACCATGTCGCGGTAGGCGCCGGTGCTCTCGTAGAACGCGGTGCGTCCCTCCAGGCCCAGCGTCTCGGGGATGTCGATCTGGACGTGGTCGATGAAGTTGCGGTTCCAGATCGGCTCGAAGAGTCCGTTGGCGAAGCGGAAGGCCAGGATGTTCTGCGCGGCCTCCTTGCCGAGGAAGTGGTCGATCCGGAAGATCTGCTCCTCGGAGAAGACCTCGTGGATCTTCGCGTTGAGCTCCTTGGCCGACTCCAGGTCGGTGCCGAAGGGCTTCTCCATGATGATCCGGGCGCGCTCGACGAGGTCGGCCTCCTCGAGCTGACGGATCACGTCCTGAGCCGCCTTGGGCGGGACGCTGAGATAGTGGAGACGGCGTACGTCGCTGCCGAGCCCCTGGAGCTTCTTCTCGGCGAGCTTCACCGCGTCGGCGAGCGCGTGCGGGCCCTCCTTGGTCGAGACGTAGGAGAGCATCCCCCCGAACGCCTCCCAGCGCTCGTCGGTGATGTCACCCTTCCCGAACTCCTCGCACGCCTCGCGAGCGAACTCCATGAACTGCTCGTCGGACAGATCCTCCAGTGACGTGCCGACGATCTGAGCATCCGTCATCAGCCCGGCCTCGTTGAGTCTGAGCAGGCCAGGCAGGAGTTTGCGGCGCGCCAAATCACCGGTCGCACCGAAGAGCACGATCACATGTGGCAGGGCTTTGTCGTCGATGGTCGCCATGATGACTCCACGGTAGTCCTCGTTTTATGAACGATCCAATAGACAACGGCCGCCGTCTCAACGTGTCGCCGTCTTTTCACCTGTTTGATCATCTGGCGAGGGAAGCGCGCACCCGATCGGCCTTCAGACGCGCCTCGGCAGCCTCCTCGGCGACGTCGGATCTGACCGTGATCCCGCC
>JALZDD010000628.1 GCA_030862715.1 Actinomycetota bacterium
TCGAAGCCGAGCGCCGCGATGAACTCGTAGGCGTGATCGGCGGCTTCCTCGATGGTGTCGGGCACCTCTCCGGTCGAGGCGCCGACGCCGCGCTGGTCGAAGGTGATGACGTGTCGCTTCTCGGCGACGGGGTCGATGATGCGGGGGTCCCAGTTGTCCAGGGTGGCGGCGAGGTGCACGAAGAAGACGACGGGTACGCCGCCCTTCGGGCCGAGCTCGCGGTAGGCGTACGTCACGTCGCCGACGGTGACGGAGCGGGTCGGGGCCTGCTCGTAGGAGGTGATGACGGGCTCGTTGCCGGGGATGCTCATCGGGTCACCACGATCTTGCCGTTCGCCTTGCCCTGCTCGACGTACGCCATCGCTTCGATCGTGTCGGCGAAGGGGAAGGTGCGGTCGAGGACCGGCTGGAGGATGCCGTCGTCGTAGAGCGCGGCGAGGGTCGTGAGCTCGGTGCCGTTCGCCTCCATGAAGAGGAACGAGTAGCGCACGCCGAGCTTCTTGGCGCGGGACCGGATCTTGCGGCTCAACAGGGCCATGACGGGCTTGAGGAGCGGCTGGCGGAGCTGGGTCGCGAAGTGCGGGTCGGGTGGGCCGACCACGCTGATCGCCAGACCGCCCGGCTTCAGGACGGTCAGGGACTTCTCAAGGCTGGCAGTGCCGAGGGAGTCGAGCACGACGTCGTAGCCGGACAGGACCTCGGCGAAGTCGGTGCTGGTGTAGTCGACGACCTCGTCGGCGCCGAGCGCGCGGACCTTCTCGACGTCCTTGCTGTGGGCGGTGGTCGCGACGTAGGCACCCAGGTGCTTGGCGACCTGGACGACGGTGGAGCCGAGGCCGCCGGCGCCGGCGTGGACCAGGACCTTCTGGCCGGGCTTGACGCTGGCCAGGCCGACCAGGGCCTGCCATGCGGCGAGCGCGACCAGGGGTACGGCCGCGGCCTCCTCGAACGACAAGGATCTCGGCTTGAGGGAGATGTCGTCGGAGTCGATGGCGATCTGCTCGGCGAAGGTGCCGATGCGCAGGTCGCGCGGCCGGGCGTAGATCTCGTCGCCGACATGGAAGTCACGGACCTCCGGCCCGACCTCGGTGATCACGCCGGAGACGTCGTGGCCGAGGGCGAAGGGCGGCTTGTACTTCAGGAGCTGTTTGAACTCTCCGTTGCGGACCATCTTGTCGAGCGGGTTGATGCTCGCGGCGCGGACGTCCACCAGGACGTCGCGCGGTCCGACGGTCGGCGTCGGGACATCGGCTGCCTCGAGCCCGTTTGGACCGTAGTGGGTGACGACGAAGGCTTTCACGGTGACTCCTGGGTGGGTGTTCCCGCGGGACCCGGACGGGCTCCCGCGATGGTCATGGCTTGGGTGTAGGCAGCGGCGAGGATGTGGTCGGAGAGCTCGGCGTCGGTGACGGCGCGAGCCAGTTGCAGGGACCCGACCAGGAGCGTGAAGATGCCGATCGAACGCTCGTCGGTCTGCTGGGCGTCGCCCTCGTCGAGGTGGCGCGAGATCGCCTCGATCATCGAGCGGGCGCCGTCGGTGTAGGCCTCTCGGGTCGTCGCGTCGCAGCGACCGATCTCGTCCAGGAGGGCGGCCGACGGACAGCCTTCGGCGGGATCGTCGCGGTGCTCGGCGGAGAGGTACTCGCGGAGGAAGGCCTCGACGGATGCGAGGCCCGCGGGCAGCGCGTCGACGACGGCGACCTGGTCCGCGAGCTGCTGGGTCACGACCGAGGCGACCAGGTCCTCCTTCGAGGCGAAGTGACCGTAGAACGCTCCGTTGGTCAGTCCGGCGTCGGCGACCAGCGTCGCGATGCCCGAGCCGTCGATGCCGTCGCTCTTGAACCGGCGGCCGGCGGTCTCGATCATCCGGCGCCGCGTCGCTTCCTTGTGCTCCGGGCTGTATCTCGCCATCACGTGAATCTCCTTCCAGGGGTTGTCAGTACCTTAGCATTATGATCATACTATTACGAACGTACTGCAATCCACGAACTGGAGCATCCCATGGCCTCGCTTGCTGATCCGCTCGACCTTCCGTCCGGCGTACGCCTGCCCAGCCGCATCGCCAAGGCGGCGCTGAGCGAGGCTCTGGGCGATGCGGACAACTCGCCCGACGAGCGCCTCGTCACCCTCTATCGCCGGTGGGCACAGGGCGGCTACGGCCTGCTGGTCACCGGAAACATCATGGTCGACCGCCGGCACCTTGGGGAGCCGGGCAACATCGTGATCGAGGACGACCGTGCCCTCCCGCAGCTGACCGCGTGGACCAAGGCCGCGCACGACGGCGGCGCCGCGATCTTCGCCCAGCTCAACCATCCGGGCCGTCAGTCCAACCTGATGGACCTCGGCCACCAGCCGGTGGCGCCGAGCGCCGTCCCGCTCGCGCTTCCCGGCGCGACCGTTCCCCGTGAGCTCACCGGCGCGGAGATCGAGGAGATCATCGAGCGCTTCGCCGTCGCGGCGAAGGTCTGTGAGGACGCCGGCTTCGACGGCGTACAGCTCCACGCGGCGCACGGCTACCTCACCACCCAGTTCCTCTCGCCGCTGACCAACCTGCGCGAGGACGAATGGGGCGGCGACGCCGAGCGGCGGATGCGCTTCCTGCTCGAGGTCGTACGCCGCGTGCGCGACCGGGTGGGTCCCGGATTCGCGGTGGCGGTCAAGCTCAACTCCGCCGACTTCCAGCGCGGCGGGTTCACCGAGGACGACTCGCGCGCCGTCGTCGAGGCTCTCGCTCTGGAGGACGTGGACCTGATCGAGGTCAGTGGCGGCAGCTACGAGTCACCGGCGATGTCGGGATCGGCCGCCGCCTCGACCCGGGCGCGTGAGGCGTACTTCCTCGACTACGCCCGGTCCGTCCGGAAGGCGGCCGGGGAGGTACCGCTGGCGGTGACCGGCGGCTTCCGGTCCCGCTCCGGGATGCAGGACGCGCTCACCGCCGGCGACTGCGACCTCATCGGCATCGCCCGCCCGACGGTGACCACCACCGACTCCGCCGACGCGATCCTGCGCGGGCGCACCGCAGAGCTGAAGACCCACGAGATCGGCGTCGGTATGCGCGGTCTGCTCGGCCGGTTCACGGACCTGAAGACTCTCGACGGATTCCTCAACATCTCCTGGAACACCGACCAGCTGCACCGGCTGGCCCGCGGGCAGGAGCCGGACCTGGACCGTGGTGTGTTCCGCACCACGATCGCCATGCTGCGCCGCAACGGCCGGATCTCGTTCGCGCCGCGCCGGGGCCTGAAGTGAGCCGCCGCGCCTACGACCTGGCCGAGAAAGTCGTCCTGGTCACCGGTGGCAGCGGCGGGATCGGGGCCGCCACGGTCCGCACCCTGCTCGACAGGGGAGCCCGCGTGGCGGTCGCCGACATCGACCCGACGACGCCCGTACGAGTCGGCGCACTGCATGCGACCGACTCCTTCGGCTGCGTCGCCGACGTCCGCGACCCCGCCTCGCTCGAAGCTGCGGTCAGCCAGACCGTCGACCGGTTCGGCCGGCTCGACGTCGTGATCGCCAACGCCGGTCTTCTGACGAAGGCGGCCACGCTGCGCAACACGCCCACGGCGGACATCGAGGCCACCCTCGCGGTCAACGTGACCGGTGTGGCGAACACGGTCTCGGCCGCACTGCCCCAGGTGATCGCACAGCGGGGCCAGGTCGTCCTGATCAGCTCCGTGTTCGCCTTCCTCAACGGCATGGGCACGATTCCGTACGCCATGAGCAAGGCGGCCGTCGAGCAGCTCGGACGCGGGCTCCGTGTCGAGCTCGCCGACCACGGTGTCTCCGTCCTCACGGCCTACTTCTCGCTCGTGCAGACCGACATGATCGCCCGCGGCGTCGACGAGGACCCGGTCGTCATGGAGCTGCTCGGTGCGCTGCCCAAGGCGATGCTGAAGCGGATCACCCCGACTCAGGCCGCGGCCGGCATCGCCGACGGGATCGAGGCGCGCGCGGCCCGCGTCATCCTGCCGAAACTGTGGCGTCCGGTCTCGTCGTGGCGCGGCTTCCTGGGGCCCGTGCTCGACTCCCGCTTCGCCCGCGACCGGCGCATCCTCGACGTCCTCGCCCGTCTCGACGCCCGTCCTTCCACGCCTCCCGTCGCCGTCCCGGCGGCACTCTCACGAAGGAACAAGCCATGACCACCACCTGGAAGACCACTCCCAACAAGACGATCGACGTCGGCGGCACCTCGTTCGCCTACCGTGAGCTCGGCAAGCCCGGTGGCGTACCGGTGGTGTTCCTGCACCACTTCACCGCCGTCCTCGACGACTGGGACCCGCGCGTCCTCGACGGCGTCGCCTCGCAGCACCATGTGATCGCCTTCGACAACCGCGGCGTCGGCGCGACCGGCGGCCGGGTGCCGAACGACATCGAGGAGATGGGCGCCGACGCCATCGCCTTCATCCGCGCGCTCGGCCACGAGGAGGTCGACCTGATCGGCTTCTCGCTCGGCGGAGGCGTCGCTCAGATGGTCGCCCTCCAGGCGCCCGATCTCGTACGTCGCATGGTGGTCGCCGGGAGCGGCCCGCGCGGTGGCGGCGGCATCTGGAAGATGCCGTTCATCGTCGGTGGTGCATACGCCAAGGCGCTCCTGGCCCGGAAGGACCCGCGCCACTTCCTGTTCTTCCAGCGCACCCCGGAGGGCAAGAAGGCAGCCAACGCCTACTTCGAGCGGCTCGCGGAGCGTACGACTGGTCGGGACAAGCCGATCTCCGCGCAGGCGGGCCTGGCCCAGCTGCGCGCGATCACGAGTGCGGGGATGCATCCCGCCGACGACCTGGAGCGGATCAAGATCCCGGTCTTCGTCGCCAACGGCGACAAGGACGTGATGGTCGCCAGCGAGCACTCCAAGGACATGGCGGCCCGACTGCCCGACTCCAACCTGCGTATCTACCCGGCCTCGGGGCACGGCGGCGTGTTCCAGTACCACCACGAGTTCGTCCCAGAGGTCTTGGACTTCCTCGGCTCGAAGACCGAGTCCGCGGCGTCCTGAGGCAGTGATGAGCCGACCGGACTTCCCGAGCGTCGGCGTCTTCTTGCAGGCCCGTCCCCTGGCCTGCGCCGGGACGCTGGGAATCGACAAGCCGCTCTATCCGCAACTGCCTGGGGCGCGACGCGGGGGAACGTAAAGATTCCGGCGGGTACGAAAGTAGATCCTTGCGTACCCCTTCCGTCTCGAAGATGTTGTGACTACAGTCACGGTACGTAAGTTTCCTAATTCGTACCCAGGAGTGCGCTGTGTCAGCAACATCCACCCCCGTGGCCGGCTCGCGGTCCCGCCTGCGGCCGCTGCTGGCAGCCGCCGTGGGCAACATCGTCGAGTGGTTCGACTTCACGATCTATGCCACGTTCGCCGTCTACTTCTCGCCGCTCTTCTTTCCCTCGGCTGATCCGACGGCTTCGCTGCTGTCGACGTTCGCCGTGTTCGCGGTCGGGTTCTTCGTCCGTCCGCTCGGAGGCTGGCTGATCGGCGCTTACGCCGACCGACAGGGGCGTCGCAAGGCCCTGCTCCTCACCATCGTTCTGATGACCGTGCCGGCGTTCGTGATCGGTATCTCGCCGACGTACGCCTCGGTGGGGATCGTGGCTCCGATCGTGCTGGTGCTGGCCCGGATGTTGCAGGGCTTTGCCGCCGGTGGTGAGGCCGGCGGGGCGATGGCGTACCTGTCGGAGATCGCGCCGGAGCATCGCAAGGGTCTCTACAGCAGCCAGTGGTACACGACCGTCGTGCTGGGCATGGTCCTGGCGAGCCTCACCGGTTTCGTGCTCACCCGGCTCCTGGCCGCGGAGGCGATGGGGGAGTGGGGATGGCGGATCCCGTTCCTGGTCGGCGGTGCGGCCGGGCTGCTCTCGCTGTGGGTCCGGCGCGCGATGGTCGAGACGAGCGATGCCGTCGCCGACGGCAGCGCCGCGGCACGACCCGCCGGGCTCGGCACACTGCTCTCGGAGTTTCCCCGGGAGACGCTGCGAGTGATCCTGCTCATGGCGGGAGCGGCCACGGCCTTCTACACCTTCGTGAGCTACATGCCGACCCACCTGATCAATTCCGTCGGGCTGGCACCGGCGACGACCTTCGGCCTGCACACTGTCGCCCTGGTCGTCTTCATGGTCCTTCTCCCGACATTCGGGATGCTCTCTGACCGCATCGGCCGGCGTCCGCTGGGCTTCGTGTTCGCCATCGGTGGCGGGGTCGCGATCTACCCGCTGAGTCTGGCGCTGTCCGACCGCTGGTACGTCAGCCTCGCCGTCGACTTGGCGTTCCTCGCTTTGACCGCCTGCATCTTCTCGGTGCTGGCCGTGATCATGACCGACCTGTTCCCGAGCCGGATGCGTGCCATGGGTGTGGGCGCGCCCTACAACCTGGCGACCGCGATCTTCGGTGGCACCGCACCGTTCCTGCTGACCTGGCTCGCGGGCCAGGGGCGCGCCGACGCGTACTTCATCTACCTGGCGTCCCTGGTGCTCCTGTCCGCTGTCGGCCTCGGGATCACCAGCAGAAGTGGTGCTGCAATGAGCAAGGTGGCCGCCCGATGAGCAAGCGGTTCGTGGCGAGACTGCTCGGCGTCGGCATGGCAGCAGCTACCGGTGTAGCCGTATTGCCAGCACTGCCCGCAACCGCCGACCAGCCGGACGCCACGCCGGCCTGGTTCGACTACGAGCGCCCCGCGACGTACGAACCGGTGAATACGCGCATCAAGGTGCCTGTCCGCGACGGGACGCATCTCGGGTGCGAGCTGTCTCGTCCGGGCCGCGACGGGAAGGTGGCATCTGGGCGCTTTCCGGTCGTGATCTGGGAGTTCACCCCTTACACGGCGACTCACCAGTCCGCTACGGAGGACCTCGTCACCGGCGTCGAGGAGGATCTGCTTCCGGGTACCGAGTCGACACAGACGTCCTCTCCTGCGTGGGTTTCCAGGATGGCCTCACATCCGGCGGAGTATCTGGCGAGTCGCGGTTACGCCGTCGCCGTTTGCGATGTCCGCGGCACCGGCGCCTCCGAGGGTGACTTCACCACCTGGTTCCCGGCGATCGAGGCGCGCGACAACTACGACCTGGTCGAGTGGCTGGCGATCCAGCCGTGGTCGAACGGCCGCGTCGGACAGGGCGGCTCCAGCTATGCATCGCTCACCTCACAGCGGGTCGCCGCACTGAAGCCGCCGCACCTGGAGGCGATCGTTCCCCAGATCGCACCGGGCAACATCTATGAGTGGGTCTATCCGGGAGGCATTCCTTCCACCCAGGGGACGACCTGGGCGGCGATGGTCGCTGCGGTGTCGTTCGGCCGTGTGAACCCGGTGCAGGTGGCGAAGAGCTTCGCTGACCACCCGCACTACGACGGCTACTGGCGGCAGATCGACGTCACGGACGACCTCGACGACATCCGTGTGCCCACCCTGCTGATGGGCGGCTGGCAGGACGTGTTCACCAACGGGACGGTCCAGAGCTATGCCGGGCGATCGAGCCGTACCTGGCTGGTCATGGGACCTGGCCAGCACACGCCGCCTCATTACGAGCCGCATGCTCCGGTACCGCTGGGGGCACAGCTGGCGTGGTGGGACCACTGGCTGATGCAGCTGCCGGACGCGCCACTTCCTTCAGCACGCGTGACCAGCTTCGAGGGCCCGACGGCTGATGGCGGTGTGTGGAAGGAGCTCTCGGAGTGGCCGCCTGCCGATGCTCGCTTCCAGCGCATGTACCTGAACGGTGACCGAAGCCTCTCGACTGACTCCGGGATGAGCGGCACCACGAGCTATGCGGTCAACCCGCTCGACGGGCCCGCCCGTTCCTGGCTCGGTGACTTCGCGGCCAGCTACCCCGAGGATCCCGCAGCTGACCAGAGTATTGCCGACCGTCAGAGGCTGACCTTCACCACGGATCCGATGACCGAGGACTCCGAGCTGGCCGGGGCACCGCATGCGCGTCTTCGGGCGGCCGTGAGCGCGCCCGACGGGCGGTTCGTGGTCAAAGTCGAGGACGTCGCACCCGACGGGAAGGTCGTCGCGGTGACCGATGGCTACCTGAAGGCGAGCCATCGCGACGGTCATGACCACGAGGTGACGGTCACGCCGGGTCAGTTCAACAACTACGAGATCTCGATCAAGCCCACCCACTGGCGCTTCGCGGAGGGGCACCGGCTCCGCATCGCGGTCACCAGCGGCGACGTCCCGCTCCTGCTCCCGGACTCCTCGACCGGAAGCACCGTGACGATCGCCAACGGCGCGGACGGCTCGTGGGTCGACCTCCCTTGGCGCTGATTCACCCAAGTCCATTGCCTCTCAGGAGAAACAGGAACATGAAACCCCAAGAACGAGTCTCTGAGATCCTCGGTGAGTTCCACCTGCCCACCGCGAGTGCGCCTGAGCTGATGTGCGATCGCCATCCGCGCGATGAGGTCGCGTTCAGGTTCATCGATGCGGACCTGGAGGAGGTGTCGTTGTCCTTTGGCGAGCTCGCTGACCGGTCGCGGCGGATCGCGTCGGTGCTGAGCGAGCACGGGGTGCGCGCTGGTGACCGGGTGGCGACGCTGATGGGCAAGGACGTCGACCTTCCGGCAGTGATGTTGGGCATCTGGCGCTTGGGTGCGGTCTACATGCCGCTGTTCACGGCCTTCGCCGTATCAGCGGTGGCCGATCGTCTGGATCAGGGCGGCGTACGCGTGGTGGTCACCGACGGCGACCAGTTCGGCAAGCTGCCCGAGGACCGGGTCAGGCTGGTGGCTGGGCTCGATGCCGGTGCTGAGCCTCCTGCGGGTGGTCTCAACCTGGCGGCGGCCGCGGCGGCGGCGCCGCTGTGGAGCGAGCCGGCGCCGACCGGACCCGAGGTGGAGCTGACGCACATGTTCACCTCCGGCACGACCGGCAAGCCCAAGACGGTCATCCACCCGCTCGCGTACGTCGCGGGGTGGCAGGCCTATCTCGAGATCGGTCTCGGGGCCGAGGACGGCGCGGTCTACTGGAACGCCGCTGACCCGGGCTGGGCCTATGGCCTGTACGCCGGGGTGATCGCGCCGATGTGCGTGGGCGTCCCGAACATCGTGAGCACGGCGAAGTTCGATGCCGAGACCACCTGGCGGATCCTGGAGAGGTACGAGGTCACCGATCTGGCGGCGGCACCCACGATCTTCCGGGGGCTGCGGGGTGCGAAGACGCGGGCGGAGCTTCCGGCGTTGAGGCGTCTCTCCAGTGCCGGTGAGCCGCTCACGCCCGATGTGTTCGCCTGGGCGCTGAAGCAGTGGGGGCTGGAGATCCACGACCACTTCGGCCAGACCGAGCTGGGCATGCCCGCCGGCTTCGCCCACCATCCCCACGCCGCCACCGAGGTCGAGCCGGCAGCCATGGGCCGCAGCTTCCCGGGGTGGTCCTTGACCGCGCTGAGGTTGGATGAGGACGTACCTGTCGAGCCCGGTGAGGTCGGGCGGCTGGCGGTGCGTGTCGCGGAGAGTCCGTTCTTCACCTTCACCGGGTATGGCCAGGATCGTGGCCATCGTGGTGACCGGTTCAGCGCCGACGGCGAGTTCTATCTCAGCGGCGACCTGATCACCATCGATGCTGGCGGTCTGATCCATTTCTCCTCCCGTGACGACGACGTGATCCTGATGGCCGGCTACCGGATCGGCCCGTTCGATGTCGAGAGCGCGCTGGGCACGCACCCGGGGGTGGCGGAGTGTGCGGTCGTGGCCGCGCCGGACGAGATGCGGGGCGAGATCATCAAGGCGTACGTCGTGCTCACCCCGGGGTTCGAGGGCACCGAGGCCCTGGTGAAGGAGCTCCAGGACTGGGTGAAGAAGGAGTACGCCGCGCACGCCTATCCCCGCCAGATCGAGTTCGTGGCGGAGCTGCCCAAGACACCGAGCGGCAAGGTGCAGCGCGCGGTGCTGCGCAAGCGGCTCGCCGAGGTCGGTGGCGTCCGGTGACCGACTCGGTGAGCGGCGTCCTTCTGACGAGTCGGACCGGTGATGTCGAGACCTGGACGCTGAACCGACCCGGGTCCCGCAACGCGCTGGACCCATCGCTGGTGGGTGCGCTGTCGCGGCGCCTCTCTCGCGCCGAGGACGACGGCGTCCGGGTCGTCGTCCTCACCGGTGCCGGGGCGGGCTTCTGTGCGGGAGCAGACCTGGCGTACCTGCTCGAATGTGCCCAGAGCGGGGACTCGCCTCGTCCGCACCTGCGCGAGATCTGCGACCTCACGCTCGCAATGGAGGCGAGCCCGATCGTCTTCATCGCCGCGCTCCACGGGTTCGCGGTGGCGGGCGGTCTCGAGATCGCCCTGGCGTGTGACCTGGTCATCGCCGCCGCCGGCACCCGGATCGGCGACGGGCACGTGAAGAACAACCTGATCGCCGGGGGAGGGGCCAGCGTGAGGATGCCCCCGAAGGTCGGCAGCAGCATGGCCGCGTGGCTGGCGCTGACCGGGGAGCTCGTCTCGGCAGAGGAGCTCGGTCGCAGGACGGGATGGCTGCACGAGGTGGTCGCCCCTGAGGAACTGCTCGACACCGCCCACGCCATGGCGACGGTCCTGACGAGCCGTCCCGCCGGTGCCCAGCACAGTTACAAGCGCCTCATCATCAGCGACGCCTCCGCGACCGCGGCCGCACTGACACGCGAGCTCGACATGTTCGAGGAGCACTGGCACGGCTCCGACGTGGCTACAGATCTCATCCGTTTCCTCGGCCGCTCCACACCGCGGTCGACCTCCAAGAAGGAGCGAACCGTTGCCTGACCGGTTCAACGACCAGACAGTCCTCGTCACCGGCGGAGCCCAGGGGCTCGGCCTGGCGATGGTCCACCGATTCGCCGCCGAAGGCGCCCGGGTCCATCTCGCCGACGTGAACGCGGACGCCGTCCAGGAGGCAGTCGAAAAGGTCGCCACCGAGGCGCCGATCCCGCCCGTGCCGCACGTCGTCGATGTCACCGACCCTGCCGCCGTCACCGCCTGGATCGACGGGGTGGCCGAGAGCGATGGGCGCGTGGACGTCCTGGTCAACAACGCCGGGATCATCCGCGACAACCGCGTCGAGAAGATCTCTGTGGAGGACTGGCACGCCGTCATCGACGTGAGCCTGACCGGCTCCTTCCTCTGCATCCAGGCGGCCATGCCGCACATGAAGAGCCGCAGCTACGGTCGGATCATCTCGTTCTCCTCGATGAGCTGGCGGGGCAACTTCGGCCAGGCCAACTACGTCGCGGCCAAGGCCGGCATCGTTGGACTCACCCGCACGATCGCCCTCGAGGGCGCCCGGCACGGCATCACCGCCAACGCAATCGCACCCGGCCTGATCCAGACCCCGATGCTCGCCTCGATGAACGGCCCCGCACGCGAGCTGCTGATCGGCAAGGTCCCGGTCAAGCACCCCGGCGAACCCGAAGACATCGCCGCAGCCGCCGCCTTCCTGGGATCGCCGGAGGCCCGCTACATCACCGGCGTCGTGCTCGACGTCGATGGCGGCATCGGGATCGGGTCGTCGATCCGATGAACGGCCACCCGACGCCAACAGAACCCCTCATCCGATACCGAGGAGGCTCCCGTGCGAGCAGCGGTCATCACCGCCCTCAACGGCCCTGATGGTGTCGTGATCGATGACCAGCCCGAGCCGGGACCGGCGGCCGGGCGGGTCCGGATCGACGTCCACTCCGCCGGCGTGGTCTTCCCTGACGTACTGCAGACCCGCGGCGGCTACCAGCTGCGCCCGGAGCTCCCGTTCACCCCGGGCTGGGAGGTGGCGGGTGTGGTCCGCGAGGACTCCGGTGGGTTCCGGGCCGGCGACCGGGTCGCGGCGATGCCGGTCATCGGGGGCTTCGCCGAGACCGTCGCGGTGAGCCCGGAGATGGTCTTCCCCCTGCCCGACGACGTCGGGTTCGACAAGGGAGCGGCACTGCCGCTGAACTACCTGACCGGCCACTTCGCGCTCAGGCGCCGTGCCCGCCTCCTCGCCGGCGAGACCGTCCTGGTGCAGGGAGCCGCCGGCGGGGTGGGAACGGCGGCATGCCAGCTGGCCGCGGCGTACGGCGCCAGGGTCATCGCGGTCGTCTCGACCCCGGAGAAGGGCGACATCGCGCGTGCCGCCGGTGCTCACGAGGTCGTCTCCGTGGCGGGGTTCCGCGACGAGGTCTCCCGGCTCACCGACGGTCGGGGCGTCGACGTCGTCGTCGATCCCGTCGGCGGCGACCGCTTCACCGACTCGTTGCGCTCGCTCGCGCCCGAGGGACGTCTGATCGTGATCGGTTTCACCGGCCGCGAGATCCCGACCGTCAAGGTCAACCGGCTCCTGCTCACCAACACCACCGTCATGGGCGCGGCCTCCGAGGAGTTCTGGCACCTCGACCCCGGGTACGCCACAGAGCAGTGGAACGAGCTGATGCCACTGATCCGGTCCGGAGCCATCGACCCACCGATCGGCGAGGTCTTCAGCCTCGAGGAGACGGCCTCCGCGCTCCGCGCCATGGACGAACGCCGGGCGATCGGCCGACTGATCGTCCGCGTACGAGAACCCAGCCCATCCCTACCCCTCGGGTCACATCAAGTAGTTCGATGAAGTCTCAAAGGAGAGTTCGATGAAGCATGTCTACGAGCGCAACGTTCCCATGAAGACCCGGGACGGCGTGATCCTGTACGCCGACGTCTGGCGACCGATGGAGGGCCAGGCACCGACTCTGCTGATGCGTACGCCCTACAACAAGGAGCATCCGCTCATGGGTGGCGGACTCAACAGCCCGCTGCCGTCCTTGGTCGCCCTCTTGAACGCCGGCTACGCGGTGGTCTGGCAGGACACGCGAGGCACCTACACCTCCGAAGGATCGTTCACTCCGAAGGTCAACGAGATCGAAGACGGCCAAGACGCCGCCGCCTGGATCGTCGAGCAGGGCTGGAGCGACGGCACCATCGGCATGTACGGCGCCTCCTACATGGGCATGACCCAATGGGCGCTCGCCACCACCGACACCCCGGGCCTGGGCGCTGTCGCACCCACCGTGGCAGCGCTGAACTGGTACACGGGCCTGTGGTACTCCCCGGGCGGCGCCTTGTCGCTGAGCCTGGTGATGTGGTGGAACTCCATGATGTACGCCGCCGAGGAACAGCGGTCTCTGCAGAGCGGTGAGACCTCCGACCCCTCGGCGCTGATGCGCCTCGGGGCGGCCGTGATGGACCCGATGTCTCTCAACGACGCCACACCTGTCGCCGACCTGCCCGTGCACGGCAAGGGCCGCTGGTTCGACGACTGGCTCGCTCATCCCGATCACGACGAGTACTGGGCAGCCCAGGACTGGTCGGGGTTGGCCGGTTCGGTGAAGGTCCCGTCGCTCAACATCGCCGGGTGGTACGACCTCTACGTCGCTGAGAGCGTGGCCGACTACGTGCGCGTCCGCACCGAGGGCGGCTCGCCACGAGCCCGCGAGGAGTCACGGCTGGTCGTCGGTCCCTGGGATCACGGCAACCTGACCGGGCAGTACCCCGACCGCTTCTTCGGTCTCGCCGCGGCCGGCGACCTCAGCGAGACGCATGTCGCCTTCTACGACCAGACCCTCCGCGGGCGCGCTCCCGAGACCCCGGCACCGCGGGTACGTCTGTTCGTGATGGGCATCGATCAGTGGCGCGACGAGGAGGACTTCCCGCTGCCCGACACCCAGTACGTCGACCACCACCTGCACAGCGACGGCTCGGCCAATACGAGGAACGGCAACGGCACGCTCACTCGAGAGCTGCCGAGCGCCGAGGGGAGCGACGGGTTCCGATACGACCCGCGTGACCCCGTCCCGACCGCAGGAGGTGCGTTGCTGCCGTCCCTGCCCGGACTGGTCGGTCCGGTCGACCAGAGCGCCGTCGACAGTCGCGACGACGTTCTCTGCTACACCGGCCCGGTCCTGACCGAGCCGGTCGAGGTCACCGGGTTCGTCGAGCTCAAGGTGTTCGTGTCCTCGAGTGCGGTGGACACCGACATCACCGCCAAGCTCGTTGACGTCTTCCCCGACGGCCGTGCCATCAACCTGTGCGACGGCATCCTGCGGTTGCGCTACCGCAACAGCCTCTCGCAGCCTGAGGTCATGGAACCCGGCGAGGTCTACGAGGTGACCGTGCCGATGTCGGTGACCTCCAACGTGTTCCTCCCCGGCCACCGGATCCGCCTTGACATCTCCAGCAGCAACTTCCCCCACTACGACCGCAACTCCAACACCGGAGGAGTGATCTCCGCCGAGGCTCTGGAGGACATGGTGGTCGCGGACAACACCGTCCACCACGGTGGCGCACGGCCCAGCCGCCTGGTGCTGCCGATCATCGAGCGCTGAGCACAGTCCCTGTGCGCCTGTCGTGGCGCGGGCGCGCGCGGGCTACTCCGACTGGTACTGCAGTCCGTCCAGGAGGATGTCGCCGATCTCGGCGAACGCCTGGCCCGCGGTCAGACCGGTACGTCGCAGCAGGCGCCCCGAGCGGACTCCGTCGATCGCGAGCACCACGAGCTCGGAGGCCAGGGCGGCGTCGACGGCACGGAACTGGCCGGCGCGTACGCCGTCCTCGATCATCTCGTGCACGCGGCGTGCGGCGGCGGCCGAGTTCAGGGCGTAGATGTCGGCCGCTGCGCGGTAGGTGACCATGTCGTCGTAGAACGCGGCCGAGTGGCGCCCCATCTCCCGGCCGACGCCGTGGAGATAGACCTTGATCTTGCGGCGGTGGTCGCTCTCGGCCGCGGTCTCCTCCTCGATGCTCGCGGTCGCGGACTCGAAGAACCGCTTGACCACCAGCGAGACGAGGTCGTTCTTCGAGCCGCCGACGCCGTACAGCGTCGACTTGGAGCAACGCAGCCGGGTGGCCAGTTCGTCCATGCTGAGCTTGGCGAAGCCCTCCTCGAGCAGGATTGCCTCGATCTGCGTCAGCAGGTCGAGGCGGCGCTGCTCGTCGACCTTCCGCCGACCGGCAGGACGCTCGAGGGCCTCAGGGGGCAGATAGTCGTGGCTCACACCGCCATTGTGCCGTCAGCCACGCGCTCCGTCGGGCACAGGCCCCAGGCGTTTGGGAATACGATCGTCATCCCATGTGCTATGGTCGTATGAACGTAATCCCAAACGTCAGGAACCCATGATGACAACAACTCCGCAGGTCGCGCTCGTGACGGGCGCCTCCTCAGGTATCGGCAAAGCCACCGCGATCGCCCTGGTCGCCGCGGGCTTCCAGGTGATCGGCACCAGCCGCAACACCGCGCGACTCACCGCGCCTGCCGGGGTGACCTACCTCGACCTCGACGTGA
>JALZDD010000646.1 GCA_030862715.1 Actinomycetota bacterium
TCGCGCGCCGTTCGACGAACAGCAGGACCGGGACCAGGACGACCGATCCGAGGACGCAGCCGATCACGAGGGGATGCAGCCACCCGAGGTCGGTCAGCGACGTGATCCCGAGGGTCAGCATGACCACACCGACCATGATCACCAGGTTGCCGGGGAGGTCGAGGCCGCCGGCGCGCTTGACCACCACAGGGCGCGGCAGCAGCACATGTCCTGCCACCAGCGCGATCAGGCAGACCGGCACGTTGAACCAGAACACCCACTGCCAGCCGATGTGGTCGACGATCAGCCCGCCGACAGTCGGCCCGACCAGGTTGGCGGTCGGGAACGAGGCCGCGTACAGGCCCATCGCGCCTCCCAGGGCGGAGCGCGGGAAGGCCTGATGGATGAGGGTGGCGCCGTTGCCGATGAGCACGGCGCCGCCGATGGCGGCGACCACGCGGAGCCCGATGAGCACCTCGACGTTCGGAGCGAAGCCGGCCAACAGGCTCGCCAGCGAGAAGAGGACCAGCCCGCCCAGGTAGAGGCTCCGCTGGCCCCAGACGTCGCTGAGGCGGCCGAAGAGGAGCAGGCAGGCGGTGTTCGCGACCATGTAGGAGAGCAGCAGCCAGCTCCCCTCCGCCGAGCTCACCTCGAACTCCCTGCTCAGGGTCGGCAGCGCGACGTTGAGAGAGCTCGCGTTGAGCGCCATCACAGCGCTGACCAGGCAGACCACGATCAGGGTGGAACGCGCTGCGCCCGTCACTTCGGCGGGTTCGGACTCGCTCATTCCACCTCCTGCGCCGTCCGAGACGGCGCCACCTGCGTCGTACGCCAAGGCACGACCCTGCGCCGAACGAGGTGTCGCGAGAAGAAAGTCCGATATCCGGATTGTGACCCTTGACACACTCGGTTGGCGACCCAATGATGAATCTCATCCTAGAGCGTGATTCTAGATTGAGCCACCAACATCGGCGACCGACGGCCGGTCGCGGACACGAACGGGAGGGTCCGATATGAGAGCACCAACTGGGTCCGCGAACGAGCCGCTTCTGCGCATCGAGGACCTCCATGTGGAGTTTCGGACCGGGGGCGGCACGGTCGAGGCGCTCAACGCCGTCGACCTCTGGATCGATGCCGGCGAGACCGTCGCCGTCGTCGGTGAGTCCGGCTCCGGCAAGAGCGTCACGGCGCTCGCTGTCCTCGGCCTGCTGGGCAACGGCCGGGTCAGCGGCGGTCGGATCACCTGGGACGGCCGGGACATCACGGGAGCCGACAACCACGACATGCGCTCCGTGCGGGGCAAGGACATCTCGGTGATCTTCCAGGACCCGATGACCTCTCTCGATCCCCTCTTCACGATCGGCCACCAGCTCGTCGAGGCCTACCGGATCCACCACGACGTCTCGAAGCGGAAGGCACGCGAGCGCGCGGTCGAGCTCCTGGACCTCGTCGGCATCCCCGAGCCCGAGACCAAGTTCAAGGCGTACCCCCACCAGCTCTCGGGCGGCCAGCGCCAGCGGGTCATGATCGCCGGGGCACTCGCCTGCGACCCGCGCCTGCTGATCGCCGACGAACCGACCACCGCTCTCGACGTCACCGTAGAGGCCCAGGTCCTGGCGCTGATCCGCGACCTCCAGGACCGGACCGGGGTCGGGCTGATGCTGATCACCCACGACATGGGTGTGGTCGCCGAGATGGCCGACCGGGTGGTCGTCTTCTACGCCGGGCAGGTCGTCGAGACCGGCACCGCCGACGAGATCCTCGACCGGCCTCAGCACCCTTACACCCAGGCGCTGCTCGATGCGATCCCGCGACGCGACACCCCGCGCGACCAGGAGATGCCGGCGATCCCCGGGGCCGTGCCTGCCCTCAACGAGATGCCCAGCGGCTGCCGCTTCGCCAGCCGCTGCTCCGAGGCCGGCCCCGAGTGCGAGGCGTCCCAGCCGCTGCGCGACATCGCCGGCCGACAGGTCCGCTGCTGGCGTCCGGACGAGGAGCGCGGCGTCCTCGTGCCGATGGCGGAGGTGGCCCGATGATTGTTCCCGGCGCCGCTCCCCTCGTCGAAGCACACGATCTCGTCAAGCACTTCGGCGACGGCAAAGGCCTCCTCACCCCCAGCCGCCCGCCCGTACGTGCCGTGGACGGCGTCTCCCTGACCATCAAGCGCGGCGAGACCCTCGGTCTGGTCGGCGAGTCGGGCTCCGGCAAGTCCACGCTCGGGCGCCTGATCCTGCGGTTGATCGAGCCGACCAGCGGCTCGGTCACCTTCGACGGTCAAGACATCGCCACGCTGTCGAAGAGCAGGCTGACGCAGCTCCGCAAGCGGATGCAGCTCGTCTTCCAGGACCCGTTCAGCTCGTTCAACCCGCGGATGACCATCGCGCAGGTGCTGACCGAGCCGATGGTCGTCCACGGCATGGGCGACAGGGCGAGCCGGATCAAACGCGCCAAGGAGCTGCTCGACCTGGTAGGTCTCCCCTCGTTCGCGCTGGAGCGCTATCCCCACCAGTTCTCCGGCGGCCAGGCGCAGCGCATCGGGATCGCCCGAGCGCTCGCCACCGACCCCGACCTCATCGTCTGCGACGAGGCGGTCAGCGCGCTCGACGTCTCCGTGCAGGCGCAGGTGCTCAACCTGCTCAAGGAGGTCCAGCGCGAGCTCGGGCTCTCCTATCTCTTCATCGCGCACGACCTCAACGTGGTGCGCTACATCTCCGACCGCGTCTGCGTGATGTATCTCGGCAGGCTCGCCGAGGTGGCCCACGCCGACGACATCAGCGAGCGGCCGAGACATCCCTACTCGCAGGCTCTGATGGCGTCGATCCCCTCCCCCGACGCCCACCACCAGCTGCGTACGCCGCTCGCCGGCGAGATCCCCAGCCCGCGACGGCCCCCGTCGGGCTGCCGGTTCCACCCACGCTGCAGCCAACGCATCGACGGCTGCGACCGCGACGAGCCGGAGCTGCTGACCATCGGCAGCTCGAGCGACGCCCGCAGCGTCGCCTGCCACCTCTTCGACCCCACTCCCGCGAGGTGATCGCATGCTTCTCTACGCCGGACGACGCCTGACCTACGGCCTGCTCGTGCTCGCCCTGGTCGCCACTCTGGTCTTCCTCATCATCCGTCTGATCCCCGGCGACGCCGTCCGGCTCCAGCTGGCCGACGCTCCCGGCGTCACCCAGGCCCAGATCGACCAGCGCACCGCCGAGCTCGGCCTGGACAAGCCGATCCTGACCCAGTTCGGCCACTTCGTGGGCGGGCTGGCCCAAGGCGATCTGGGTGACTCGTTCGACGACGAGCGCCCCGTCACGACCAAGATCCTCGAGCGCCTGCCCGCCACCCTCGAGCTCGGTCTGCTCGCCATCCTCTTCGGGATCCTGCTCGGAGTGCCGTTCGGCATGCTCTCCGCGATCCGCCATCACAGCGTCGTCGACAACGTCATGCGCTTCCTGGCGGTCATCGGCATGTCGCTGCCGAACTTCTGGCTGGCGCTACTCCTGATCACCTTCCTGGCCCTGTGGTTCGGCTGGTCGCCACCTCTGGTGTACGCCTCCCCCACCGAGGATCTCGGCCAGAACCTCATCCACATGCTGCTACCGGCGATCGCCCTGGGCGCCGCGACCATGGCCAGCATCGCCCGGATGCTGCGCTCCTCGCTGCTGGAGGTGCTCGGCTCCAACTTCATCCGCACCATCCGATCCCGCGGCGCGTCCGAGCGCGTGGTCGTGCTCAAGCACGCCGGCCGCAGCTCGCTGATCCCGGTCTTCACCGTGCTCGGGCTGCAGGTCGGTCACATCCTCGGCGGCACCGTCATCCTCGAGCGGATCTTCGCCATCCCGGGGATGGGGTCCCTGATCTTCGAGGCCGTCGGGCAGCGCGACTACCCGGTCATCCTCGGCTGCGTCATCTTCTACGGCGCCATCTTCATCCTCGTCAACGTCGTGGTCGACCTGCTCTACGCGGTCATCGACCCGCGGATCCGTTACGAAGGAGCCTCCGCATGAGCATCGCCATCTCCGGGACCGCACGTGCCGCCCGACGGCCACGATCCCGCAGCGGTCTGGTCCGGTTCACCAGGGAGCAACCCCTCGGCGCCATCGCCCTCTTCCTGATCACGCTCTTCGTCGTGGTCGCCGTCCTGGCGCCCTGGATCGCGCCGTACGACCCGCTCGCCCAGGACCGGGTCAACCTCCTGACCGCGCCGGGGGTCGGTGGCCATCTCGCCGGCACCGACGAGCTCGGCCGGGACGTCTTGAGCCGGTCGCTCTACGGCGCCAGGACCTCGCTACTGATCGCGGTCGCCACGCTCGCCCTGGGAGGCGCGATCGGCCTGGTCATCGGTGTCGTGTCCGGCTACTTCGGCGGCACCTGGATCGACTCCGTGCTGCAGCGCATCATGGACGCACTGATGGCGATCCCCTCGATCGTGCTGCTGCTGTTCGTGGCCGCCCTGCTCGGCCCGAGCGTACGCAACACCGTGATCGCCCTCAGCCTGCTGGTGATCCCGTCGATCAACCGCGTCGCTCGCGGCGAGATGCTCCGCATCCGCGAGGAGCCGTACGTCGAGGCCGCCCGCTCCGTCGGCTGCGGCACCACACGGATCCTGCTCCGCTACGGGCTGCCCAACCTGATGGCCCCGCTCTTCGTCATGGGCTCGTTGCTCTTCGCGGTCATCCTCATCGCCGAGTCCGCGCTCAGCTTCCTGGGTATCGGCACGCCGCCGCCCACGCCCTCGTGGGGCCGCATGCTGAGCGAGGGCCGCAGCCAGCTCGAGATCGCTCCGTGGATGACCGTCGTTCCCGGCCTGATCCTCTCCGTGTCCGTCCTGGCGTTCAACCTGCTCGGCGACGCCATGCGCGACTTCCTCGACCCCAAACAGCGCCGCTAGCCCATCCCACCCAAGGAGTCCGTGATGTCCCACCCCATGCTTCGTCGCCCGAGATCACAGGCCCGGACCGCCGGTGCGGTCGTGGCCGCTGCCTGCCTCGCCCTGACCGCCGCCTGTGGCGCGGGCGGAACCGCCGCCGGGAAAGGCAAGATCGTCGAGGACGCCGGGCCGCCCCAGGACGGCGGCATCCTGCACACGGCGGCAACCGCCGACGCGCCTTCGCTGGACATCCAGAAGGAGGCGTCCTACATGACCCACGTCGCGGTCGGAACGGTCTACAGCCGGCTGGTCGCACCGAAGACCGGCAAGGACATCGAGTACGGCTCGAGCGAGCTCGAGGGCGACCTGGCCGAGAAGTGGTCGAAGTCGGAGGACCTGAAGACCTGGACCTTCAACCTCCGCCAGGGCGTCACGTTCCACGACAAGCCGCCGGTCGACGGGCGCGAGTTCACCTCGGCCGACGTCAAGTGCACGGTCGACCGGATCAAGTCCCTGCCCGGCCATCAGCTCGGCCTGGTCGCCGGCGTCACCAAGGTGGAGACCCCCGACCCGTACACCGTCGTCTTCACGCTCGGATCGGCGAACACCGCCTTCGACCAGACGATGGCCAACCCGTTCATGGCGATCCTCCCCTGCGAGGGCACCAAGGGCGAGTTCAACCTGGCCGAGGAGGCGATCGGCACCGGTCCATTCGTGCTGAAGAGCTGGAAGCGCGACCAGGAGCGGGTGATGGAGAAGAACCCCGACTACTTCATCGAGGGTCTCCCCCACCTCGACGGCATCCAGACCACCGTGCTCCCCGACGCCCAGGCCCAGATCGCCGCGCTGCGCAGCGGCAAGCTCGACATGATCTCCTCGCTCTCCACCGAGAAGCGCCAGGTCGACCAGCTCCTCAGCCAGATCGACGGTCTGCAGCTGCGTACGGAGAAGGGGATCACCCAGACCCGGGTCTTCATGAACGCCCAGGAGGGGCCGTTCAGCAAGCTCGAGGTCCGCCGCGCGGTCGCGCACGCGATCGACAAGGAGGGCATGATCAAGGCACTGCGCTCGGGTGGCACGCTCACCGGTCCGATCTCGCCGACCCTCTTCGGGGCACTGCCCCAGGACGAGGTCGACGGGCTGCTGGAGTACGACCCCGAGAAGGCCAAGAAGCTATTGGCCGACGCCGGCTACCCCAACGGCTTCTCGGCCGAGCTGGTCGCCACCGACGGCTACGGCGAGACCATCCTGCGCGAGGCCCAGTGGGTCCAGGAGGACCTCGCCAAGATCGGCATCAAGCTGACCATCGACCAGCAGGACTACGCCACCTACGTCAGCTCGACCTGGCCGGAGACGAAGTACGACATCATGTACGGCCTGCAGACCCCGATGCTGACGGCCGACGAGTACCTCACCTCGGAGTACACCAGCACCGGCACCCGCAACTGGTCGAAGGTCAACGACCCGGAGCTCGACGAGATGGTCGCCGCCCAGCGCGTCATCACCGACGAGGCCCAGCGTGAGAAGGCGCTGCAGGACATCGAGCGCTACATCATGGAGAACGTCTCCACCCCGCTGCCGCTGTACGCCTACGACACCCAGACGCTCTACTCGGGCAAGGTCCACGACTACCACCCGCACCCGGACTACTCCTCCCGTGAGCTCCAGAACGTCTGGATGGAGCAGGAGTGAGCAGCGGCCCTCCCGTGCAGACCGAGTACCGTCGGGACGACTCGTGCCGCATCGACGCGATATGGGACGTCGGCGGGGCGCCGCCGCGACCCGAGGAGCCCGTGGAGGTCACCGATGGCGTCCATCTGCTGCTCGCGCCGAACGCCAACCACTGGACGTACGAGGGCACCAACACCTGGATCGTCGTCGGGGAACGTCGGGCCGTGGTCATCGACCCCGGTCCGACCGACCCCGAGCACTTGGACCGGATCGACGAGGTGGTGCGCGGGGCCGGCGCCCGCGTCGAGACGATCCTCCTCAGTCACCATCACGGCGACCACTCTCAGGCCGCTCATGCGGTGGCCGAACGCTGGCAGGCGGCCATCAGGCCACGGATCCAGCACGGGATCATCCCCGACGGGACCCGGATCGACCTGGGCCGTCGCACCGAGATCCGCACTCTCGCCACTCCCGGGCACACCTCCGACGGGGTGAGCTTCTCGCTCGGCGACCGCCGCGTGATGCTCACCGGGGACACCGTGCTGGCCCGGTTCAACCCCTACATCTCGCACCCTGACGGAACCATCGCGGACATGCTCGGCTCGATGGCCCGGATCGCCGGCCTGGTCGACGACGACTGGATCCTCCTGCCGGGGCACGGGCCGGCGGTACGCGAACCCACGACGTACCTGCAGGCGCGGATCGCCGACAGGCAGCGCCGGATCGACCAGGTCGCCGGCCTGCTGGCCGACGGCGTGGCTCGCGAGCAGGTGACCGATCACGTCTACGCCAAGGTCGACGACCAGCGTCGTCCGGCCGCCCGGGCCTCGGTCGAGGCCATCCTCCACTACCTCGACACTCGCGCCCTCGGGAAGCGGGAGAAAGGCAGCACCGTATGAGTACCACGACCCCCGAGGTGTCCCCGCAGGCGCGGTTCGCGCCGCGGGCGACCCCGGAGACCCAGCCCTACTGGGACGCCACCGCGGCCGGCAGGCTCGATCTGCAGAGGTGCCGCCCCTGCGACCAGGTCTTCTTCTACCCCCGCTCCTCGTGCCCGCGGTGCGGCTCCACCGACCTCGAGTGGGTCACCTGCTCCGGCAGGGGCCGGCTGCACACGTACGTCGTCTCCCACCGTCCCGCGCCGGGCTTCCCGGTGCCGACCGTGATCGCCGTGGTCGAGCTCGACGAGGGCCCACGGATGATGACCAACCTGGTCGAGACCGACCCGGACGCGCTCGAGCTCGACATGCCGGTGGAGGTGCGCTTCGAGCAGCGCACCGGCGTCGCCGTGCCCGTCTTCGCCCCGGTGAAGGAGTACGCCCGATGAGCCGCGACGTCGTCATCATGGGTGCCGCCGAGACCGACATCGGCAAGCTGCCCACCACCTCGACGCTCGAGCTGCACGTCGAGGGCGCCCGCCGCGCCCTCGCGGACGCGAACCTGACCAAGGACCAGGTCGACGGCATCGCCTCGGTCTCGATCCCCGGCCCGATCCAGGTCGCGCACAGCCTGGGGATCACCCCGACCTATGTCGACGGCACCGGCGTCGGCGGCTCCTCGTTCCTCTTCCACGTACGTCACGCGACAGCGGCGATCAAGGCGGGCTACGCCGACGTCGTGCTGGTGACCCACGGCGAGTCCGGCCGGTCCCGGGTGGGTGCGCCGATGCACCCGCGCGCCAACGACTCGGTGATGGCGCAGTTCGAGATGCCGTACGGGATCACCGGTCCGCCGACCAGCTTCACCGTGCCTGCCCGCCGGTTCCTGCACGAGACCGACAACACCCTCGAGCAGCTAGCCGAGGTCGCGGTCGCGCAGCGGCGCTGGGCCTCCCGCAACCCTCGGGCCATGTTCCGCGACGAGGTCAGCGTCGACGACGTCCTCGGCGCCAAGATGATCGCCGACCCGTTCACGCTGCTGATGTGCTGCCTGGTGACCGACGGTGGTGGCGCGCTGGTCGTCGCCTCCCGCGAGTTCGCCGAGGCGCACGGCAGCGACAAGCCACTGGTCCACATCCTCGGCACCGGCGAGGCGGCCACCACGCCGCTGATCTCGCAGATGGAGGACATGACCCGCTGCAAGCAGTTCACGCTGTCCAGCCAGGCGGCCTTCAAGGAGTCGGGCACCTCCCCCACCGACATCGACCACCTGATGATCTACGACGCCTTCGCGCACGTTCCGCTGTACGGCCTGGAGGACATGGGTTTCGTCGGCCGCGGGGAGTCGGGTGCGTTCGTCGCCGACGGGCACACCTCCCCCGGCGGACGCCTGCCGATGAACACCAACGGCGGCGGCCTGTCCTACACCCACACCGGCATGTACGGGATGTTCGCGATCCAGGAGTCCGTACGCCAACTGCGCGGCGAGGCCGCCGCGCAGGTCGACGGGATCGGCACCAGCCTGGTGCTCGGCAACGGCGGCATGTTCATGAGCGCGGCGACCCTGATCCTCGCCAACCAGCGCTGACCCCACCACCCGAAGGAGCAGACCCATGGCAAGCACCGACCGACAGGTCGTCATCATCACCGGGGCCGGCCGCGGCCTCGGCCGCGCGCACGCGCTCGAGTTCGCCCGCCGCGGAGCGGCGGTCGTGGTCAACGACCTCGGCGCCGGCCTCGACGGCACCGGCAAGGCCGACGACCCCGCGCAGCAGGTCGTCGAGGAGGTACGCGCACTCGGCGGCGAGGCGATCGCCAACGGCAGCGACATCAGCGATCCCGAGGGCGCCGAGAAGCTGTTCCAGGACGCCCTCAACGAGTGGGGCAGGGTCGACGTACTGGTCAACAACGCCGGCATCCTGCGCGACCGGATGCTGGTCAACATGTCCATCGACGAGTGGGACGCGGTCATCAAGGTCCATCTGCGCGGCACCTTCGCGCCGATGAGCGTGGCCGCCCAGCACTGGCGTGAGCTCTCCAAGCGAGGCGAGGAAGTCGACGCCCGGATCATCAACACGACCTCTTCCTCCGGGATCTACGGCAACCCGGGGCAGATCAACTACGGCGCCGCCAAGGCCGGCATCGCCGCGATGACGGTCATCGCCGCCCAGGAGCTGCGTCGCTACGGCATCACCGTCAACGCGATCGCCCCGGCGGCGCTGACCCGGATGACCGAGAACCTCAACCCGAACCGGCCTCAGGTGGCCGAGGGTGAGTGGAACCCGGGCGCACCGGAGAACGTCTCCCCCGTGGTGGCCTGGCTGGCCTCACCGTCCGCGCGCGAGGTGACCGGCCGCGTCTTCAACGTACGCGGCGGGCACGTGAGCGTGGCCGAGGGCTGGGTCGCCGGCCCGACCGAGGAGAAGGACGGGCCCTGGACCGTCGAAGAGCTCGATGTCGTGCTGCCCAGCATGATCGCCGACGCGCGCGCGAACTCGCTCACCAGCGGAAGGACGCCCGAGGCATGAGTCTGGACCAGTCTGTCATCGGCGTACGCTCCGAGCCCGAGGAGCGGTCCTGGACCAGCGCCGACACCCTGCTGTACGCCCTCGGGGTCGGCGCCGGGCACGACGACCCGCTGACCGACCTGAGCTACACCAGCGAGCACGGCGACGACGCGTGCCCGGAGCAGAAGGTGCTGCCCACGTTCGGCGTGATGGTCACCTGGGGCGCCAGGCGCGGCGGGCGCAGGATGGGCGACTTCAACCCGGCCATGCTGGTCCATGCCGAACAGGAGGTCGTCCTGCACGGGCCCCTGGCCGCGGAAGGGACCGTCTCGCTGACGTCCCAGGTGACCGGCATGTACGACAAGGGCTCCGGCGCCCTGGTCGCGAGCGAGGCCGAGGCGGTCGACCCGGCGACGGGCGAACCCGTGGTGACCACGCGCAGCTCCGTGTTCATCCGGGGCGAGGGCGGGTTCGGAGGTGACCCGGGGCCGAGGGTCGCCTCGCCGATCCCCGAGCGCGATCCCGACGAGCTGGTGACGATGCCGACCTGGCCGGGCCAGGCCCTGCTCTACCGGCTCAGTGGCGACCGCAACCCGCTGCATTCGGACCCACGCTTCGCCGCCCGCGGCGGCTTCGAGCGGCCGATCCTGCACGGGCTGTGCACCTACGGGGTCACCGGCCGGGCGCTGATCGGCACGATCGCCGGAGGCGACGGGGACGCGATGGCTTCGATGGCCGGTCGGTTCTCCGCGCCGGTGCTGCCGGGCGAGACCCTGCAGGTCGCGATGTGGCGGGTCGATGAGGTGACGACCGCCTTCCAGACCAGGAAGGAGGATGGCACCGTGGTCATCGACCGCGGGCTGGCAACATGGCGCTGATCGTTCGACGCTCCCTCGGAGCTACTCGGCCACCTGAGCCACGGGCTCGGCGACCTCCCCGACGAAGAGCCGTTGGGCCAACGCGATCGCGTGCCGAGCCACCCGCCGCGCCTGGCGCTTGGTCTCGCACGCGGCCGTCATCCGGGCCGCCTCACCGATGAGCGCGGTCAGGATCGCACCGAGCAGCTGGTTCTCGTCGCTGGCGCCGAGGCCGAGTACCTGCAGGTTGCGGCGGATCCACTCGATGTTTCGGCGGCGGCGCATCATCTCGAACCCCGGCGGGCCGTCGCCGGCGTAGAAGACCGGCAGCAGCTCGCGGTCCTCCCAGACCGCGTCGAGGTAGGCCAGCGCGCCGGCCTCGAACTGGTCGAGCGGCGCCTCGATCCCGCTCTTGCGCGCCTTCGCGACGCTGGCGGCCGCCGCCGCGGCCAGCCGGTCGACGTACTCCTCCCACAGCGCGAGGTAGAGCTGCTCCTTGCCGCCGAAGTGGTGGTAGACGCTCCCGACGCTGGAGCCGGCACGGGCCACGACGTCGGAGACGCTGGCGACCGCATAGCCCTTCTCCGCGAAGACCTCGCGCGAGGCGTCCAGGAGCTGACGGCGCGTCTCCTCGGTCTTCGCCCAGCGACGCCCTCCCGGGCGCTGCGATTCGACCTCTAGGGGCATCGTTCACTCCTCGTCGTGGTGCCGGGATCTTCTCACAATATGCGCAATTCCTCTTGACGACGAACCGCTACTGCGTGACTCTTCTCATAGTCCATTCTAGAAAACGATTCTAGAAACTCACTCTAACCGAAGGAGCGGGCAATGATCGACTTCGCGCTGGGAGAAGAGCATCGAGCAGTCAAGGAGGCCGTGCGCCAGTTCATCACCAAGGAGGTGATGCCACTGGAGGACCAGGTCCTCCTCAACGAGCGCAACGGCCGTCCCGCGCTCGAGCCGGGACAGCTCAAGGACCTGCAGGCCAAGGCCCGGAAGTACGGCTACTGGGGCATCAACACCCCGGAGGAGTACGGCGGCATGGCCGCGGGAGCCGTGATGTCGGCGATCATCGCGGGCGAGGCCGGCCGCACCTACGTGCCGTTCCGCTTCGGCGGCAGCGCGGACAACATCCTCTACGCCGGCACCGAGGCGCAGAAGCAGGAGTACCTCATCCCCACCATCGAGGGTGAGCGCCGCAGCTGCTTCGCGATCACCGAGCCCGGCGCCGGCTCCGACGCCCGCAACATCCGGACCCGGGCGGTCCGTGACGGCGACGACTGGGTGATCAGCGGCGAGAAGGTCTTCATCACCAACGGCAACGAGGCCGACTTCGTGATGGTCTTCGCCGTCACGGACCCTACGATGGGCGCCGACGGCGGCGTCACCTGCTTCCTGGTCGACCGGGCGATGGGCTGGGAGTCCACGCCCATCCCGACCATGGGTGAGTGGGGTCCGGCGGCGCTGAGCTTCCAGGACGTACGCGTCCCGAACGACCACATCCTCGGCGAGGAGGGCAAGGGCTTCGAGCTGGCGATGCAGTGGATCGGCAACGGTCGCTTCATGATCCCGGCCGGGGCCATCGGCGCCGCCGAGCGGATGCTCGAGATGGCCATCGAGCACGCCAACAACCGGCACTCGATGGGCCAGGCGATCGCCAACTACCAGTTCATCCAGGGCCACATCGCCGACAGCGCCGTCGAGCTGGAGGCCGCCCGCTGGCTGACCCTGCACGCCGCGTGGCAGGTCGAGAACAAGATGGACGCCCGGCACACCTCCTCCATCGCGAAGCTGTACGGCACCAACATGGCCAACCGCGTCGTCGACCGTGTCCTCCAGATCCACGGCGGCATGGGCTACACCAAGGAGCTCCCGCTGGAGCGCTGGTACCGCGAACTGCGCCTGCTGCGCATCTTCGAGGGCACCGACGAGATCCAGCGCCGTACGATCGCCCGAAATCTCCTCAAGGGCAACGTCAAGGTGGGAGCGTCGTTGGCATGAGCGAGCGCAAGCGAGCGAGCATCGGATACGTCATGGCGCCGCGTCCGTATTCTGGCGCCCGCGCTACGGAGGTGGCGCCATGAGCACCCTCGACGCCGACCGACTGCAGGAGTTCTTCCGCCCGAAGTCGGTCGCCCTGGTGGGGGC
>JALZDD010000677.1 GCA_030862715.1 Actinomycetota bacterium
GCCTCCGGTGACCAGTGGTTCTGGCGCTGGATCGTGGCCGGCGTACCCGTCGTCGCCCTCACCCTGTGGCTCACCGCGATGGCCTACGACCGTGCCGAGGCGTCACCCCGGTCGGCCGAGGCGTCACTCCCGTCGATCGAAGAGTCGGGCGCGCAGGCCGAAGCGTCACTTACGTCGGTCGAAGCGTCACCGGATGACGCCTCGACCGACGCGAGTGACGCTTCGGCCGACGTACCTGACGTCTCGGCCGACCTGCCTGACGTCTCGGCCGACGCGCCTGACGCCTCGGCCGACGCGCCTGACGCCTCGGCTGGGAGGGGTGGGGATGCCGGGATGCGGGTGGCGGTGCTGTCGCTGTCTCGCAAGGTGCAGGCCTCGGCGCACCGGATCCAGGAGGAGTCGACGCGGATGGTGGCCAAGTTCCCGGCCGAGCCGGACGTGCTCGAGGCGGGGATGCGGGTCGACCACGCGGCGGCGCAGCAGGCTCGGCTGGCGCAGAGCATCGCCACGCTGTGCGGGGAGCAGCCCGGGCAGCACTGGCGCGACCCGCTCGCGATCGCCGATGTCGTACGCGGCGCGGCCGGCCGAATCACCGCCTACCGCCGGGTCCGGGTGGAGGGCGACCCGCCGATCGCGGTCCAGGGTGCCTACGTCGAGCCGCTGATCCACCTCGTCGCCGAGCTCCTCGCCAACGCGACCCAGTCATCGCCGCCGGCGACGGAGGTGCTGGTCACGATCCGTTCCGTACGCCGTGGCGCGGCCCTCGAGATCGACGACGCGGGCGTCGGCATGGACGAGACCAACCTGGCCTGGATGCGTGAGATCGCCTCGGGCACCCGGCAGGTTCGCCTGCACGACCTCGGCGAGATCCCGCAGACCGGCCTGGCGGTCGTCGGCACCTACGTACGACGCCACGGATTCCGCGTCGACCTGACCGAGTCCGTCCACGGTGGCCTGCGGGTCGCCGTGCTGGTCCCCGAGGCGATGACCGCCCCGCTGAGCCCGGCCGCGCTCGAGCCGGTCGCGCCGCGTACTCCGACCTCGACCCCCGTCCCCGCCGCGCTCCTCACGAAGGCGCCGAGCGCACCAGCCCCGACGACCACGCCGCCGACGACCCCGGCCTGGCCCGTCTACAGCAACGCGAAAGCGCCCGATCCAGTCCCCCACGAGCAGCACGAGCCGTCGCTGTTCACCTCCGACGGTCTGCCGCAGCGCCGCTCGAAGCGCGGCCAGCGGTTCGTGACCGGACAGCAGCTCGCGGCGAGCAAGCCCGTCCCGGCACGCCCGGAGCCGACCGCCGAGCAGGCGGGCGCCTGGATGAGCAGCTTCCTCAGCACCCCGGCCACACCCGCGGCCGGCACGACCATCCCGCACCAGGCCGTCGAACCCAAGGACGGCAGCACCGCCGCGGAGACCGATTCCGCATCCGAGAACCACTGGAGGAACCATGACCGATGAGAACAGCTGGATGCTGGAGCTGGTCGCGGGAGTGCGCGGCGTACGTCATGTCGTGGTTCTCTCCGCCGACGGGCTCGTCCGGGTCCGCACAAGCCACACCCCGCGCGAGGAGGCCGACAAGCTGGCCGCGGCGTGCGCCGGCCTGACCTCGCTCGGCCACGGGATCAGCCGCCAGTTCGGCGCCGACGCCCACCCCCGTCAGGTGATGGTCGAGTTCAACGGCGGCTTCCTGTTCATCCGCGGCGCTGGCGACGGCTCCCGGCTCGCGGTGGTCACCGAGATGAGCATCGACCCGGCGCTGGTCGCCCAGCAGATGCAGGCGACCGTCCTGATGCTCGGGGAGCGCGCGATGAGCACCCCGAGACGCTCGATCTGAGCCGATCCGAGCCGATGCCCGACGCTCCTGACGACTACGTCGACCACCCGATCCGGTCCTACGTCCGGACAGGGGGTCGTGCGCGCCCGACCCATCGGCTGACGCCTGCGACGCTCCTGATCGGCCACACCAGCCCGGCGGCCGCGCCCGCGTCGGTGGGCCGTCAGGAGCGCGAGGTCCTCTCCCAGTGCCTCGGTGTGATCTCCATGGCCGAGATGGCCGTCCACCTCGGCCAGCCGGTCAGCGTCCTGGCGGTGATCGCCTCGGACATGATCGACGCCGGCCTGATCGGCGTACGCCCCGACAGCGACACCGCCGCCGGCCCCTCCCGCGAAACCCTCCAGAAGGTCCTGCATGCTCTCAACCACCTCTGACGGCAACCACGGCCGAAGCGGAGCCCGAGGCGATCAGCACTATCTGGCGCCGACGGTCGTCGAGTCGGTCAAGATCTTGGTGGTCGGCTCCTTCGGAGTCGGCAAGACCACGCTGATCGGCTCGGTCAGCGAGATCGAGCCGCTGCGCACCGAGGAGACGATCACCCAGGCCAGCGAGGGGATCGACGAGGTCGCGGCGACCCCGGAGAAGACGACGACAACGGTCGCGATGGACTTCGGCCGGATCACCCTGACCGACGAGATCGCGCTCTACCTGTTCGGCACCCCCGGCCAGCGCCGCTTCTGGGACCTGTGGTCCGGCCTCGCCGAGGGCGCCGCCGGTGCCCTGGTGCTGGTCGACACCCGCCGGCTGGCCGACTCCTTCGAGGTGCTGGACCAGCTCGAGACGCGTACGTCCCTGCCGTTCGTGGTCGCGATCAACCAGTTCCCCGGCGCGCCGAACTACGAGCCCGACCAGATCCGCACGGCGCTCGACCTCGACGACGAGACCCCGATAGTGGTGTGCAACGCCAAGAACCGCAACGCCTGCGTCCGAGCGCTCGCCGCGCTCGTGCGCCACGCCCTGAAGACGCGCTGACCCCGACCTACGACCGAACAGGCACCATCGCCATGACTCCCACCCGCACCGTACGTCTCGCCGACCTCACCGACCTCGTCCATGCGCCAGAGACCGTCGGTCCCCGGGCGCGAGAGGTGCACCAACGGCTCCGGGCCGAGTGGGGTCCGGTCGCCCCCGGCGAGCTCTCCCCAGGCGTACGCCTCTGGTTCGCGATGGGCTATGCCGAGTTCAGCGAGGTCATCCGCAACGAGGAGGTCTTCTCCCGCAACGGCGACAACTGGAGCGCGGTGCAGGAGGGCAAGATCCTGCCGGACATGCCGATCTATCCCTTCGTGACCACCCGGCAGAACTCCTTCCACAACGACGGAGAGCTCCGCCGGCGGCTGCGCTCGCCGGTCGACCGGGCCCTCTCGCGGGTCGACGAGCACGGCTACGCCGCGCAGGTACGTGGCATCTGCAACGACCTCGTCGACGACATGCTCGAGCGTGGCGAGGCCGATCTGGTCCAGGACTACGCCGTCCTGATCCCGCTGCTCTCGGTCGCCGCGATGTTCGGCATGGGCCACGAGGTCGGCGACTCGATGCGCAAGGCCGCCCACAAGGTCCTCGGTGGCGGCCAGCTCGCCCAGGAGGGGGTCATCGAGCTCGCCGTGGAGATCGTCGACCACATCGCCAAGCGCCGCCGGGACCCCCAGGACGACCTCACCTCGCACCTGATCGACGACCCCGGCCTCTGGGACGACAACGAGGTCATGGAGGCGATGATCGTGATGATCATCGCCGGCAACGAGCTGACCATCGCGACCATCACCCAGACCCTGCTGCTGATGCTCTCCGACGAGCGTTTCGCGGGCCGGCTGCGCGGCGGCCGCCTCGGCGTCGACCAGGCGATCGAGGAGGTCATGTGGCGCGATCCGCCGTGCTACAACATCACCCCGCGGTTCGCTATGCGCGACGTCGAGCTCGGCGGTCAGCTGATCCGCAAGGGCGACGCCGTGGTGCCGTGTATCGCTGCGGCCAACGCCGATCCGCTGATGACCGGCGGCGACCCGTGGCTCGAGATCGGCAACCGCGCCCACATGTCGTGGAGCGCCGGCCCCCACTCCTGCCCCGCCCAGCGGCCGGGCACGATCATCGTCCAGGCGGCGGTACGCACCGTCGTGGAGCGCCTCCCCGAGGTCTCCCTCGCGGTGCCGGCCGACCAGGTCGAACGCAACACCGACTCGCTCTCCTACCGCTACCCGACCTCGATGCCGGTGACGTTCGTCCGCACGCTGACCTGATCGCTACGCGAGCGAGACCAGGTCGGCGTACTCCTCGTTCCACAGGTCCTCGACACCGTCGGGGAGGATGAGCACCTTGTCGGGCTCCAGCGCGTGCACGGCGCCCTCGTCGTGGGTGACCAGCACGATCGCGCCCTCGTAGCGGCGGATCGCGTTGAGCACCTCCTCGCGGGAGGCCGGGTCGAGGTTGTTGGTGGGCTCGTCGAGCAGCAGCACGTTGGCGCTGGAGACGACGAGGATGGCCAGCGCGAGCCGGGTCTTCTCTCCCCCGGACAGCACGCTGGCCGGCTTGTTGACGTCTTCGCCGGACAACAGGAACGACCCGAGCACCGACCGCGCCTCTGTGTCGGTGAGCTGGGGGGCCGCGGAGTGCAGGTTCTCCAGCACGGTCCGGCCGGTGTCGAGGGTCTCGTGCTCCTGGGCGTAGTAGCCGAGCTTGAGGCCGTGGCCGGGCACCACCTTGCCGGTGTCGGGAGTGTCGATTATGAATATT
>JALZDD010000690.1 GCA_030862715.1 Actinomycetota bacterium
GCGCTGCTGTCACGGAAGGCGATCAGCGAGCACAGCAGCCCGGGGCCGAAGCCGTTCATCTCCAGGGTGGTGTTGACCGCGTGCAGGTCGGTGACCAGGCCGGTGATGTCGGGGTTGTCCGGGTCCAGCGGCTCGTGGTCGACGCTGAGCCAGGTGAAGCCGAACTCGTCGACGCTCGTGGTCACCGTCGGCGCGCCCTCGGAGGCGCCGAGCAGCTCGACGATGTCGTTCTGCGTGCCGGCGAACCCTGCCCCGGCCGCGGCCCGGTAGCAGACCGCGCCGTCTCCGGTCGGGACCAGCCCGAGGGAGGTCTGCATGGTGAGTGCGGCGGTCGGCACCGCGAACAGCGCGTCGAGGTTGGCCTGCTTCGGTCGCGTACGACCCGTGATGACGTCCCAGAAGCCCACGTCGCCGACCCTACTGGGTCGGGCGGCCGAGCTCGGCCTCGATCCTGGCGAGCTGCTCCAGGCGTTGCTCCAGCGAGGGGTGCGTCGAGGTGAGCGTACGCAGCGACTGGCCGCTGATCGCCGGCGCGATGAAGAACGCGTTCATCGCCTGCGACGACCGCAGGTCGCGGCTCGGGATCGCGGAGATCTCACCGGTGATCTTCTGCAGTGCGCTGGCCAGCGCGCCCGGCTTCATGGTCAGCTGCGCGCCGGCCCGGTCGGCGGCCAGCTCGCGGTAGCGCGACAGCATCCGCAGCAGCAGCCAGGAGACGGCGTAGACCGCCAGCGAGACCAGCAGCACCACCAGCCACACCGGGAGACCGTTGTTGTTGTCGCGGCGGCCGCCACCTGCGTACGCGCCGTACTGGGAGCCGCGGCTCAGCATCCCGGCCACGATGCCGGCCGAGGAGGCGACCGTCATCACCAGCACGTCGCGGTGGGCGACGTGGGAGAGCTCGTGGGCGAGCACGCCCTCCAGCTCCTCGGCGGTCAGGCGCTGCATGATCCCGGTGGTCACCACCACCGCGGACCGCTTCGGCGAGCGGCCGGTGGCGAAGGCGTTGGGCATGTCGGTGTGCGCGATCCCGACCCGTGGCTTCGGCATGTCGGCCAGGGTGCAGAGCCGGTCGATCATCGCGTGCAGCTCGGGCGCCTCCTGCGCCGACACCTCGCGCGCGCCCATCGCGCGCATCGCGAGGGTGTCGGAGGCGTACCACTGCCACCAGGCGATGCCGAGCCCGACGATGCCGATGATCGGCGCCCACTGCGCGGGCATGACGAACATCAGCGCCACGATGAGCCCGACGAAGAGAGCGCCGAGCAGGAACATCACCGTGGTCATCCGGACGGTCAGCCCGGCATCACCCTGGAAGCGTGACATCTGCTCGTCAGCCGGGGATGAGGCCCTCGTCGCCGAGCATCTCGGAGACCTCGGCGAGCGTGGAGCCGGGTCCGGGAATGATCAGGTCGGAGGAGTCGATCGCGTCGACCGGGTGGGCGGTGCCCATTGACCGTACGCCATCGAGCAACGCGGCCAGGGCCGCGTCGAAGACGTCCTCGTCGGTGCCCTTGCAGGCAGCTTCGACCGCGGCGTCGAGCTCGTTGAGCTTGTCGACGGCGGCCTCGTCGAGGTCGTACTGCCCCTCGCCCAGGATGCGTACGATCACTGCTCGGCCTTCTTCTCGGTCGACTCCACGTCGATGACCGGCGCGTTGGCGTCGGCACCGGGCAGCGCCTGCGTCTGCTGCGGGGAGTTGAGGCCCTTGAGCGCGGCGAGCTCCGCCTCGACGTCGTTGGTCGAGCTGAGCGCGTCGAGCTGGCGGGTGATGTCGTCGGAGGGACCGGCGGTCAGGTCGTCGAGGGCACCGGAGGCGAGCAGCTCGTCGACGGCACCGGCGCGAGCCTGCATCTCCAGGGTCTTGTCCTCGGCACGCTGCATGGCCATGCCGACGTCGCCCATCTCCTCGCCGATGCCGGAGATCGCCTCGTTGATCCGGGTCTGCGCCTCGGCGGCGGTGTAGGTCGCCTTGATGGTCTCCTTCTTGGTGCGGAAGGACTCCACCTTCGCCTGCAGCCGCTGCTGCGCGAGGGTGAGCTTCTCCTCCTCGCCCTGGAGGGTGCCCAGCTGGGTGTTGAGGTCGTTCATCTGCTGGGTGAGACCGCTCTTGCGCGTGAGGGCCTCGCGGGCAAGATCCTCACGGTTCATCTCGATGGCCTTCTGGGCCTGCTGGGTGAGCTTGTCGGACTGCTGCTTGAGCCCGTTGATCTGCAGCTCGACGCGCTTGCGGCTGGTCGCGACGTCAGCGACACCGCGGCGCACCTGCTGCAGCATCTGAAGCTGCTTCTGGTAGCTGTAGTCGAGCACCTCCCGTGGGTCCTCGGCCTTGTCGAGCGCCTTGTTTGCCTTCGCCTTGAAGACCAGGCTCAGCCGCTTCATCACACTCATCGGTTCCCTTTACGCCTCTCATATGCGGCCGACCGCCGGCCGCCCCGCGTCGTCGCTTGCCGCTGGACTCTCGTCGTCCTAGGACAAGTGTTGCCTCTCACCTTAGGCCGGGTCCACAAAACTCGCTGTCAGGGTCCTTCGGGATATCCTGTATGTGTCCCAGCCAACAGTAAGAGGTCCCTCCGTTGTTCGGTCGCAAGTCCCCCGCCCCGCAGGTCGTCGAGCCCGAGAACCCGGTCAAAGAGACCGGTAAGGGTCGTCCGACCCCTTCGCGCAAGGAAGCGGAGGCGGCCCGCAAGGCGCGCCTCAAGCAGCCGCGCTCCCGCAAGGAGATCAACGCCGCCAACCGCGCCCAGCGCTCCGAGCAGGGCGACAAGATGCGCCAGGCGATGAAGACCGGCGACGAGCGCTACCTTCCGCTGCGCGACAAGGGCCCGGTCAAGCGCTTCATCCGCGACTGGATCGACGCCCGGTTCACCTTCGCCGAGATCGTGCTCCCGGTGCTGATCATCGCGCTCGTGGTGCCCTACATCAGCGTCGAGCTGGCGATGTACTCCCAGCTCTTCACCCTCGTCGTGATGGCCACCGTGATCATCAATCTGGTCGCGCTGCGCTTCCTGCTCCGCAAGGAGCTCAAGCGCCGCTTCCCCGACAACGACCTCAAGGGCACCACCTACTACGCGATCATGCGCTCGATCCAGATCCGCCCCCTGCGCCTGCCCAAGCCGCAGGTCAAGATCGGCACGCAGCTCCCCGACGACTACCGCTGAGTCTCG
>JALZDD010000696.1 GCA_030862715.1 Actinomycetota bacterium
GCCACACTCGAAGACATGACCGAAATCCCTCCTCCGCAGCCGAGTGGGACCCCGCCGCAGTGGACTCCCCCGGCTCCGGCCGGCCCCACCCAGCCTCCCGCCGGTCCGTTCGCGCCCCCGCCCGCCCAGACCTCCGTCATGCCGGCCGTGCCCGCCCCCGGCTCTCCCATCAAGAAGCGCGCCGCGGGCCGCACCGGGCTCGTCGCCGCGGTCCTCGCCGGCGCCCTGGTCGCCGGTGGCGCTGCCGGTGTCGGTGGCGCGGCGGTCTACGGCGCCCTCAACGGTGACGGCATCGGTGGCGGGGCGAACACCCCGGCCACCTCGCAGGTCGTCGACGCGAAGGCCCCTGAGGGCAGCATCGAGAAGGTCTCGGCCAAGGTGCTCCCCTCCGTCGTGAAGATCGAGGTCACCTCCCAGCAGGGCTCGGGCTCGGGCTCCGGGGTGGTCATCTCCTCCGACGGCACGATCCTGACCAACAACCACGTGGTCGAGCTCGCGGCCAACGGGGGCACGGTGACGGTCGACTTCAACGACGGTACGTCGGCCTCCGCCGAGGTCCTCGGGACCGACCCGCTCACCGACACCGCCGTGATCAAGGCGAGCGGCGTCTCCGGCCTGACGCCGATCACGTTCGGCAAGTCGTCCAACCTCACCGTCGGCCAGAGCGTCGTGGCGATCGGCTCCCCGTTCGGTCTCGACTCCACGGTGACCACCGGCATCGTCAGCGCGCTCGGCCGCCCGGTCAACGTCGGCGTCGACCAGAGCGGCGCGGCGACCGTCTACCCGGCGGTGCAGACCGACGCGGCGATCAATCCGGGCAACTCCGGTGGCGCGCTCGTCGACCTCAACGGCAACCTCGTCGGCATCAACGCCTCGATCCGCTCCAGCACAGGAGCGAACGGCGAGGACGCAGGCTCGATCGGCATCGGGTTCGCCATCCCGATCGACGAGATCCGTCCGATCGTCGAGCAGCTCGAGAAGGGCGAGCAGGCCACCCACGCGCAGTTCGGCATCTCGGTCTCGGACGCCCCCGAGGCCCAGAGCGGTCGGACCACGGTCACCGGGGCCCAGGTCCAGGAGGTCAGCGAGGGCAGCACCGCCCAGAAGGCGGGCCTCGAGAAGGGCGACATCATCACCAAGGTCGACGACCACGTCATCACCGGATCGGACTCCCTCGTGGCGACCGTCCGCTCCTACCGCCCGAACGACGAGGTCGAGGTCACCTGGTCACGCAACGGCGAGGAGCAGACCGCGAAGGTCACCCTGGACTCCGACGCATCCTGATCTCCCCGCGAGACGCTGGGGCCCGCAGGGAACCAGCGTCGCGGGGTGCCAACACCGCGAGCGCCTCATCCCCGTCTCTGACCGGGATGAGGCGCTCTCGTGCTCAGGAGACCTGCTTCTGGATGCTGCACAGCCACTCGACCGGCTCGAAGCCCATGGCCTCGTTGACCTGGATCATGTGGGCGTTGACCTCGGCGTTGTAGGTCGCCAGGGTCGGCACCTCGGGCCGCTCGGACTGGAGCAGCCTGAGGTTGGCGACCTTGACCGCCAGGCCGAGCCGGTGGCCACGGTGAGCCCCTTCGACCAGGGTGCCCCACTGATAGCTGTTGCCGTCCAGGCTCGAGTAGCCGATCACCGTGTAGGCCACCACCCGGCCGTCGGCATCCAGCGCCACCGAGTGGTAGAGGGTCCGCTTCTGGGCCGCGACCAGCTCCTCGGTCTCGCGCACCTTCGCCACGTCGGGCTCGAGCGCCTCGATGTCCAGGTCGCCGGTCGGCGCCTCGGTCTCCAGGCTGGCGTCGAGCACCGCCCAGCTCTCGACGATGTCATCGGGCACCCGGCCGACCCAGGACCGCAGCGTGTAGTCGCCGTGCTTCTCGGCGGCCTCGGCTGCCAGCCGGTCGAGGACGTGGTCCGGCACTGGGAGCCGCAGCAGGCGGCGTACCTCCACCAAGGCGGGCGCATAGCCCCGCGCCATCCCGAAGTCCCGTCCCGGCGATCCCTCACCGCCGGACCCGAGCGACCAGGGCCACCAGACCTCACCCGTCAATGACGTACGCCCCTGGGCGCGCGCCTCCGCCTCGACACGGTCGAGCAGACCGGTGCCATGGCCCCGTCGCCGGTGGGCCGGCAGCACCGCCACCACGAGGGTCGCCCGGTGGAGGTTGTCGAGCAGCGGCATGGCCATCCAGGCAGCGGCGACCACCTCACCACCGACACGGCCGACGTACGCCCTCCGGTCGGTCTTCTCGGTCTGCTGCTGCAGCTCGACGCGCTGCTCCTCACGCGCCCACAGGTCCGCGTCGGGGCCGCGTACGTCGAGCCACGATGCGGTCATCACGTCGTACCACGCGTCGAAGGCGTCGTCGTCGAACGGGTCGACGCGCTCGATCACCGGTTCACTCATCGGGACCTCTCCACTCTCGTCTCGTCCCAGACCGGCTCCGGGGACTCGTAGACATCACCGTTGGCGCCGTAGACCAGGTAGCGGTCGAAGCCACGGGCGAACCAGCGGTCGTGCGTGACCGCGACGACGGTGCCCTCGAACGCCTCCAGCCCCGCCTCGAGCGCCTCAGCGGACTGGACGTCGAGGTTGTCGGTCGGCTCGTCGAGCAGCAGCAGAGTCGCGCCGCTCAGCTCGAGCAGCAGGATCTGGAAGCGCGCCTGCTGTCCGCCCGAGAGCGAGTCGAAGGTCTGCTCCGCGGCGTGCGCGAGCTCGTAGCGGTCGAGCACCCGCGAGGCGGCCTCGCGACCCATACCCGTGCGCCCCCGCCCGTCGGGCGAGCCCTCACCGCGGTGCAGGATGTCGAGCAACGTACGCCCCACCAGCTCCGGATGCGCATGGGTCTGCACGAACCAGCCCGGCCGCACGCGGGCGCCGAGCTTGGCCTTCCCGCGATGGCGGACCGGTTCGATGGGGGTGTCCTCGACCGGGCGGTGCTCCACGTCCGGGTCGGTGCCGCCGCGGGCGAGCAGCCGCAGGAAGTGGGACTTGCCTGAGCCGTTGGAGCCGAGTACAGCAACCCGCTCGCCGTACCAGACCTCCAGGTCGAACGGGTTCATCAGTCCGGTGAGCTCGAGCGCCTCGCAAATCACTGCCCGCTTGCCGGTGCGCCCACCGCGCAGCCGCATCTGCACCGCCTGCTCACGTGGCTGCTCGACGGGCGGCCCGGCCTCCTCGAACTTTCGGAGCCGTGTCTGGACCGCCTTGTACTGGCTGGCCATCCCGTCGTTGTACTCCGACTTGACCTTCAGCCGCAGGACCAGCGCCTTGATCTTGGCGTGCTCCTCGTCCCAGCGACGGCGCTGCTCCTCGAACCGCAGGAACCGGTCCTTGCGGGCCTCGTGGTAGGAGGCGAACCCACCAGGGTGCGTCCACGTGCTGTTGCCGGCGCCGGAGGCGCCGAGCTCGACCGTGACCACCCTGGTCGCGGTGTTGTCCAGCAGCTCACGGTCGTGACTGACGTAGAGGATCGTCTTCGGAGACTCCCGGATACGCTGCTCCAGCCAGATCTTGCCGGGCACGTCGAGGAAGTTGTCCGGCTCGTCGAGCAACAGCACCTCGTCGGGGCCGCGCAGGAGATATTCGAGCACCAGCCGCTTCTGCTCGCCGCCGGACAGGGTGTCCAGGGAGCGGTAGCGGGCGCGGTCGTACGGCACCGCGAGCCCGGCCATGGTGCACACGTCCCAGACGACCTCGAGGTCGTAGCCGCCGGCGTCGGCATACTCGGCCAGTGCGGTCGCGTAGCGCATCTGCAGCCGCTCGTCGTCCGACGACATCAGCTCCAGCTCGCACGCGTCCACGGCGGCCGCCGCCTCGCGCACCCGGGCGGGCGCCACCGAGAGCAGCAGCTCACCGACGGTCGAGGAGCCCTTGCCGACCATCTGCCGCATCACCCCGAGGCCGCCCGAGCGCACGACGGATCCCGCCGTCGGGGTCAGCTCACCGGTGACGATCCGCAGCAGCGTCGTCTTCCCTGCGCCGTTGGCGCCGACCAGCGCGACCTTCGCGCCCTCCCCCACCCGGAAGGAGACGTCATCGAGCAGCACTCGTCCGTCAGGCAGCTGGAATCTCACTCCAGCAACGTCCACATGTCCCACAACGGTCCAGTCTGGCACCCGTGTCGAATGGTTATTCGGGTCCGTCCGGCGGACGTTCTGTGTAAAGCGGTCCCATCAGTAGAACGTGACGCTCGACACATTTTGGCTATTAGCGATATGACTGTCGCCATGCCTCCGCTCGACAGCCAGATCGCTGACCTGCTCACCCTCTTCGCGAAGGGCCAGCCCCTGGAGTCCTTCGACCCGCCGACGGCACGAGCGCTCTACCGTGCGTTGGGCGAGGGCATCCCACTTCCACCAGTCGGATCGGTGGAGAGCGCGGTGATCCCAGGGCCGGCCGGCGACCTGGACGTACGCATCTACCGGCCCGTCACGCAGGGGCCGCTCCCCACGATCGTGATGTTCCACGGCGGCGGCTGGGTGGTCGGTGACCTCGACACCCACGAGGACCAGGCCCGCAACCTCTCCACCATCTGCGACGCGGTGGTCGTCGCGGTCGACTACCGCCTCGCCCCCGAGCACCCGTTCCCCGCCGCCTACGACGACGCAGTTGCCGCCGCTCGCTGGGTCAGCGACAACGCCGCGACGCTCGGCGGTGACGGCCGGATCGCGGTCGCCGGCGACAGTGCCGGCGGCAACCTGTCGGCCGTGGTCGCCCAGGTGTTCCGGGACGAGGGGCGCGAGCTCGCCGGCCAGCTGCTGATCTACCCGGCGACCGACATGACCAGCGGCTACCCGTCCTACGCGGAGAACGGCCACGGCTACTTCCTCGAGCTGCCGACGATGAAATGGTTCTCCGACCACTACGTGGGCGACGCGGATCGCGCCGACCCGCGGCTGAGCGCGATCAAGGGCAACCTGGAGAGTCTGGCGCCGGCGGTCGTGGTGACCGCGGAGTTCGACCCGCTGCGCGATGAGGGCATCGCGTACGCCAAGGCGCTGGAGAGCTCGGGGGTCCCCACGACCTACCACCACTGCGACGGCCTCATCCACGGCTTCTTCGCCATGGGCCACCACTCACAGGCCGCACAGCTCGCGATCGAGGAGACGTGTGCGCTGTTCAGGACCGTGCTCCACGGGTGATCCGGGAGGCCCCCGAGAGGTGAGTCAAGACACACCCGCAAACCAGGGGTATTCCTGATGACCGTCGATTGACGATGGTCCAGACTGGGCCGCATGCCGATTGCTGCCCAGGTGCCCTCCTCTCTACGGGCGATGACGCGACCGCTGACGGAACGCGTCCGCAAGCTTGCCCTGCAGTTCGCGATGCGGGGCAAGGAGTCGCCGATTCCCGACATCACCACGCTGCGCAAGATCCCCGAACACCTGACCTTCCCGCTGCGCCGTGACGGCGTCGACCCGGTGCCGCTGCTCGCCGAGAGCCGCGAGCAGGCACCGGTCACCAAGCTCGGCTCGGTGCTCGGTCTCGACATCGTGCTGATCACCGGGCACGCCGAGTCCAAGCACGTCCTGGCCGACAAGAACGCCTACTCCAACGACATGCGCCACCTGCTCGGCACCCGCAAGCGCACCGACGCCGAGGGCATCGGTGGCCTCGGCATGACCGACCCGCCCGACCACACCAAGCTCCGCGGGCTGCTGACCCCGGAGTTCACCATGCGCCGCCTTGGTCGTCTCACCGACATGATCGACCGGATCGTCACCGACGCCCTCGATGACATGGAGTCCCGCGGCCCCGAGGTCGACCTGGTCCAGCACTTCGGCTTCGAGATCCCGTTCCGCGTGATCTGCGAGCTGCTGGGCATGCCCGAGGACGTACGCGAGGAGTTCCACAAGCTCGGCATGGCCCGCTTCGACCTGTCGGAGGGTGGCGCCGGATCCTTCGGCGCCGCGACCGAGACCAGGACGTTCCTCATCGAGCAGGTCCGCCAGCAGCGCGCCAACCCCGGCGACGGCATGATCGGCGAGATCATCCGCAACAAGGGCGCGGAGTACGACGACGTCGAGCTCGGCGGCCTCGCCGACGGCGTCTTCCTCGGCGGCTACGAGACCTCCGCCTCGATGCTCTCCATGGGCGCCTACGTCCTGATTCAGAACCCGGAGGCGTACGAGATCCTCCGCTCCGGCGACAGGGTCGAGGTCGACAAGGTCGTCGAGGAGCTGCTCCGCTACCTGTGCCCGGTGCAGCTCGCCTTCCCGCGGTTCGCCCGCGAGGACCACGACCTCTTCGGCGTGCCGGTCAAGAAGGGCGCCGTCGTCCTGGTCAGCCTCACCGGCGCCAACCGCGACCCCGCGGTGATGCCGAAGCCGGAGCAGTTCGACCTCCGCAACGCCGAGACCATGCATTTCGCCTTCGGCCACGGCATGCACCGCTGCGTCGGCGCCGAGCTGGCCCGCATGGAGCTCCGCGCCGCCCTCACCGGCCTCGCCCGCCGCTTCCCCGACCTGGCCATGGCCACCGACGACCCCGGCGACCTCGGCTGGCGCGACCTCTCGGTCGTCTACAGCCTCGACCGCCTCCCCGTCCGCCTGGCCAAGGACCCCGTCCCCGCCTGATCGCAAATCCGCCGAGTCGGCTCGTTCTCACCAAGATTCCCGTCGAGTCGGGCTCTTGTGACTGATGTGTGGGTCATGTCCTGCCGGGTAGGACGGGTCGGTGTCCGCCGAGGCTGAGCATGAGGATGGCGATGAGGGCGTCGGGGTTCTTGAACCCGAATGCCATGCGGGTGCGGAGTCGGATCTTGGTGTTGACCGATTCGGTCAGCCCGTTGGACAGTGCGTGCTCGATGGCCAGCAGGATGGGTCCGCGCTGGTTCCTCACGGTGCTCGCGAGCGTGACGAACTGAGGGATCTGACAGCGACTGGCCGAAGCAGTCCACCGGTCGAGTGCGTCGGGGGCTTCGCTGATCGGCAGTTTGAGTACGGCCCGCAGCCCCTCCTTGAGCTGGTAGGCGCGGTACAGGCGGGGGTCGGTCTCAGCGATCCAGCCCAGCTGGACGGTCTGTTTCTCGGTGAGGTTCTCGGGGTTTTTCCACAGCGCGTAGCGTGAGCGGGTCAGGGCCTTGAGTCGTTCGGTTTCTGGATGTGGCTCGGCGTCCTTGCGGGGGCGTCCCTTGCCGCGGGGGTTGGCGCGTACCGCGGCCCGAGCATCGCGCCATGCCTGCAGTCGGACCTCGCCGAGCGCGTCGTTGGCCCACTTGACCACGTGAAAGGGATCGGCGGCCTGGATCGCGTCAGGACAGTTCGCTCCGACAGCGTCGGCGATGTAGCCGGCGCTGTCCGCGGTGACGTGGCTGATCCGCGCACACCGATCGCGACCCAGTGCGTTGAAGAACTTCTGCAGGGTCGCTTTCGATTGGCCCGGGTGGGCCCACACCAGTCGACCGGTGTCGTGGTCGACGATCACGGACAGGAACAGTCGTCCGCGACGGTAGGAGACCTCGTCGATCCCGATCCGGGTCAGCCCGTCGAGTAGGTCGACGCCTGCTTCGACATCGGCCCACACCCGGCTGATGATCGCCCCGACGGTGCGCCAGGCGACCCGCATCAGCGTGGTGACTGTCGACTTCGAGGCCTGGGTGGCCAGCCAGGCGATCTGTTGCTCGAACCCATGCGTGCTGCCGGCGCCGTGACGCGCCCAGGGGACGTGCGCGACCACGACTCCATGGGCGCGACACCGCACCCGTGGTGCGGCGGCTTCGATGAAGGCCTGCACGGTGCCGAGGTCCAGAGCCCGCCATCGCCGCCGGCCCCGGCCGGCGTCGTAGCCCGGGGAGGGTGCCCGACAGCGGCCGCACCGGCCGCGCCGCCGTGCCGCGGGCCGTGCCGAGACCACGACTCGGCACGCGGCCGGATCGAACTTGATTCCCTCGATGACGCTCTCTTCGACCCCTAGCAGGCAACGCCATAGGCTGACATCACGCACGCCGTTCTCCTGTGCACCTGGTTCCTGTTCCTAGACAGCTCAGAAACCTAGGCAGGGAACGGCGTGCGGCCACTCACGGCACGCTCAGGCACCCACACATACGTCAGAAGAGCCCGACTCGCCGGGGTTTGGGTCGTTCCTGGGAGACGTCGGCAAGGTCGTGATCGGACCGATTCTGCTGGCGCCGGCGATCGGGTCGCTCGGCGGACGTGACCTGTGGCGGCTGCTGGGCCGGTTCCTTAGACAGGTCCCGCGCCGGGTCGGGATCGCCGTCGTTCAGGTGGGGGTTCCCGTGGTTGCCTTGGTTGCTTCCGACGTCACGTACGCACTCCACATGCGCGACGAGATCGACGACGTCCCAGTCGACGTCCAGCTGCCGCCGGCGGATTCGGAATGGCAGGTCGTTCAGGGGTCCTTGCGAATGATGGGCTGGGCGGGATATGACATCGTGGAGTATCGGGCCCAGAGGGCCGGCGACGTCTGGGACGTGTACCTCAGCCCCGATAGCAACCCCGGCTTCAGGCGATCCGCTGATTCCGCAGTCGACGATGGAACCTCCCCCGCCGAGATCGCCATGGAGTTGGAACCCGGAGCCCCCGACGAGCTTGCCCGGGCCAACTGTTGGGCGTGCCCTGGGTAGTTCGGGTAGTCGGGGATCAATCGGTCGGTTACTCGCAGGTAGACCGACCGATTGATCCCCGATTATCGCCCTCGGGACGCGAGGGGACTGAACTGAGTACGTGTGCTCATGCGCGGATTCACGCCGGTCGGCCACGCTCTGCGCATGAGCAGATCAGACCCCACTTGGTATGGCGCCATCCTGCTTTCGTACGCAGCCTGGATCCTCGCGGTGGCTCTGGCCGTGGCTGCGTGGCCAATTTGGCGATGGGTGTTGAACCTCGAGGGCTGGGGCGACCCGTTCGACAGGATTGGGTGGGTGATCGTCGCCTTTGTGACGGTCGTGGCTGGCGGCGGTCTCGTGCTGACGAGATTGTTCGGGCTGCCCGGGCTGAGCGGATTGGTGACACTGGGATGCCTTGCGCTCTCGTATCCGGCAGCTGCCATCGACCCGACCCTCACTGTGATTCTTCTGGCCTTCGCACCAGGGGCCGGTGCCGCTGTCGCCGGGACGCCTGAGGGACAAGATCCGTACAGCTGATGGATCCGGGCGGTTGGGCCGCGCCTGCCCCCGCCGAGTCGGCCCGACCTAACACAGATTCCCGCCGAGTCGGCGCGTTAAGACGCGCCGACTCGGGCTCTTCTGACGTATGTGTGGGTGCCTGAGCGTGCCGTGAGTGGCCGCACGCCGTTCCCTGCCTAGGTTTCTGAGCTGTCTAGGAACAGGAACCAGGTGCACA
>JALZDD010000822.1 GCA_030862715.1 Actinomycetota bacterium
GAGGCCTACGCGATCAAGGGCAGCGAGATGGAGGAGGCCGGCGCGATGATGTTCGGCCGGCGCAGCTATGAGGCCTTCGCGCCGATCTGGCCCGACATCGAGGACTTCACGGTGGTCAAGGAGATCCCGAAGTACGTCGTCTCGACCTCCCTCGGCGACGACGCCCTGGTCGAGGGCTGGGGCCCGCAGACCATCCTGAGGTCGCTCGACGAGGTCGAGAAGCTCAAGCAGGGCGACGGCGGTCCGATCCTGATCGCGGGCAGCGCCGAGCTCGCCCGCAACCTCTCCGACGCCGGCCTGATCGACCGCTACCACCTGCTCGTCTTCCCCGTCGTCCTCGGCGCCGGGAAGTCGATGTGGAGCGAGACCGACAAGGACAAGCAGCGGCTCGAGCTGGTCGAGTCGGAGACCTACGCCAACGGCATCATCAAGCTCGTCTACGACGTCGTCCGCTGACCTCGGTCAGGGGCAGCGCGCGTAGAGACGACGCGACCCGGTTCCGTACGCCGCGGGGTCGGTGAACGCGCAGCCGTAGTCGGGTGCGGCGACGGCTGCCCGGTCGAGCACGTCGTCGCCGGCCGGACGGTCGCCGTGCTCGACCCAGTCGACGAGGTCGCCCCAGGCGGCCGAGGCCTCGGTGGGGCTGAACTCGCAGTGCCCGGCCGAGCGGATCGCCCGCTGCACGACCAGACCGTCGCGATGGTGGCGGGCCACCTCACGCGCATAGATCTGCTCCAGCGAGAACGGCACGAACATGTCGCCGAGGTTGTGCAGGCTCACCACCGGGGCGGTGGGGCGACCTGAGATCCGGGACGATTCGTTGAGCCGGTGGCTGTAGCGCCCGGCCGGGTCGATGGGGTCGATCCGCTCGATCTCCGTGTTCAGGTCGACCGGCGAGCTCGGGGTGTAGACGGTGTCCTGGTTGGTCGCCACCCGGCCGATGTTGAAGCCGAGCGTGCCGCCATCGTCGACCGACGGCAGCGTGAAGAGGAAGTCCTTCCACTGCCCGAAGGCCGCCGCCGCGCCCGGGCGCGGGCCACCGCTGCGCTCGATCGTCATCGCCCGCAGCTGCTCGCCCTTCGGGGTCAGGGTTCCGCCGAGCCCGAGCCGCTCCTTGATCACCGGGACGTCGACGCTCTGGTAGTCCTTCGTGTAGGGGTAGGCGTCGTGCCCCGCGAGCGCCTGCGCGCCGAGGTTGTAGTCGACGAAGAAGTCGAAGAGCTCCACGTCTCCCAGCTGCCCGCACATCGGCATCGCGCCGTCGTAGAAGCCCGGATACTGCTCCAGCGAGCGCCCGATCACGTGCCCGCCCATCGACACCCCGGTCACATAGGTGCGGCTCGTCTTGCGCGGGAGCAGCTCGGAGGCGTAGGTCGCCAGGTCCCGCGTCGAGCGCACGCCGGCACCCACGTCGTAGCCGTTGGTCGAGTAGCTCGACGCCGCCCAGGCGTAGCCCTGCTCGAGGAACGTACGCCGCAGCCCGAACCCCGGGGTCTCGGGCGTCAGCGTGTAGCTGAGCCCGCGGTAGCCATGGGCCCACATCACCAGCTCACCGTTCCAGTCGGCCGGCACCTCGAGGATGTACGCAGCGTGCTCGTGCACGCCCTGGCGCACCGTCGTCGCCTGGCCGCCGACGACGATCGGCGTCACCGGCGGGTTGCTGATCGTGTAGCCGGGAAGCGGCTGGTCACCGGGTGGTTCGGGGTCGGCGAGCGCCGTGCCGGTCGAGGCGACCAGAGCGGAAGCGGTCAGAAGCAGGGCGAGGAGCGCGGCTGACGCACGAGGCATGCCCCCGAGAATAGGGCTCTCCTGTGACTCGCGTCACAGAAACCGGAAGAGACCTCGCTGCTCAGCCCGGAACACTTCCGGCGTACCAGCGCTGAACCTTGATCCGACCGACCCGCACCGCACCGTCGCCGATCCTCGCGGCCGTCGGGGTGAACCGGTTGGCGGGGCCGCGGTAGGACTTGGTGCACCTGGTGACGTACGAGGAGTTGTTCACGCTGGTCTCGGTGCTGAACGCCTGCGGCTGGAGGTTCACGGTTCCACGTCCCCTGAGCGTCACGCAGTAGCGGTACCTGACGTTCGCCGCGGTGCTGAAGGCGGGACGAAGCGTGGTCCACGATCTCGAGCTGAGCACCTTGTTCACACTCCGGTCCGAGATGGTTCCCCACCCCGCAGCCTGCGACGAGGACGTGCTCATCGCCACGAGTGCCGAGCCCATCACGAGTCCGGCCACCACGGTGGCGAGGAGCTTTCGAGCAGCGCGCTGAGTGACAGTGTTCAACGGTCTTCCCATCGGTTGAGGTACGAACCCGGCCAAGCGTTGGCCGGAGGTCCAGCGGACGCTATCTCGGCGCCGGCTCCGGGCCTTCCCGTACCTTTCCCGTACCTCAGCGCCCGGTGACCCTCCGGATCGCGCCGAACGCTGCCCGGCCGACGCCCTTGATGCCGGCGGCGATGAAGGTCGTCCAGTCGAAGTAGTCGCGCCAGAGCACGATCTTGCCGTCGCGCACCTCGAAGGTCCCGCACACCCAGAACTCGGCGGAGACCGAGCCGCGGCTGAGCACGTCGATGCGTTCGGTGAGCACCACCGGGCCGTTGGCCGCGATGTTGATCATCCGGACCTCGAAGCCGGTCGTGTACTTCCCCATGATGCGGAGCTGGCGCCCCACCTCGGAGAGGCCACGCGCAGGTGGAAGAGGAACGTTCTGGTAGGTGACGTCGTCGGCGCACAGCGCCAGCGCAGCGTCGACCTCACCGGTCTCGAGCGCGGCCAGGAACTGCTCGACGATCTGGATCTCGGTCATGCCGCCACGTTATCGCTGTTCAGCGGCCAGTGCCGGGCTCAGGACCAGACAGTCCTGCCGGTGCAGCGCCGGATCGTCGAGAAGCTCCTCGACGGCGACGCGTCCGCCCGGGACCCGCCGCAGCGAGGTCGAGTCCTTCTCGTTCACGAACACATCGCGCGTCCTGGCCAGCTCGGCGAGGTAGCCACGGTCCATGTGCTCGATCTCGAGCATCAGCGCCCAGTGGGCAGTGTCGGCGAGCGACCGTGCCGCGCCGTCGACGACCTCACGCTCGAAGCCCTCGACATCCACCTTCACGCAGAACGGCCGCCCGGAGCCGCCGAGCACCTCGTCGAGCGTGGTGACCTGAACGTCGCGGAACTGCCAGCGGGCAGAGCCGTCATGGCGCTCGTCGTACAGCGACGACGTCCCCGACCATGTCCGGTCGACCGCGAACCGCGCGGCGCCGGGCTTGTCGGCGACGGCCTGCGCGCGCAGGTCGATCGCGATCCCACGGGTCTCGAGCGTCTTGCGCAGGACCTTGTGCAGCGAGGTGTTCGGCTCGAACCCGATCAGCTCCACCCCCTCGGGGATCTCCACGCCGACGAGCATCTCGCCGTAGTTCACTCCGATGTCGATCACGGTCCGCCACTCGTGCAGCCCGAGCGCCAACCGCCACAGCTCGAGCGAGCCGCGGATGATCCGGCCCTTGTTGGCGATCAGGCCCAGAGCCCGCGGATCCGTCGGCTTCACATAGATCCGATGCCCGTCTTCGGTTGTCGCGTACGCCATCTCGAGCA
>JALZDD010000746.1 GCA_030862715.1 Actinomycetota bacterium
CGGCAGGGGTCTCAGAGGTGGGGCTCACGTGTGGTTGGCTCACTCGTTGGGGTCCGGTATCAGCTCGTAGCGGGGGTTGAACATGATGCGCTGGCCGTCGGTGCGGCCGATGCGGCCCTGCACCTGCAGGGAGCGGCCCGGGCTGATCCCGGCGATGCGCCGGCGCCCCAGCCAGATGAGCGTCAGGGTGCCGGAGCCGTCGAACAGGTCGGCCTCCAGCGCAGGGACGCCACCGCGCGGTCGTAGCGTGATCGTACGCAATGTCCCGCGCAGCCGCACCGGCTCACGGTCGGGCGCATCGGCGATGGAGGCGACATCCTTGGCGACGTAGGCGGCCCGGATCTCGCTCGCGTCGATCGAGCCGGTGTTGGCCCACTCACTGAGCTTCGCGCGCAGCCGACCCTTGGACACTACCGGCTCACTTCTCGACGCGGCGGGCGTTGGGCGGCAGCTTCACCTCGAGGGCCTCGCCCTTGGGTTTGGCCCCCTCACCGCGGCGCACGACGACCCGCTCGAGGAGCTTCTCCCATTCCTTGCCGGCGGTCGGCTCCATCGCGGGCCGGCCCATCATGGTGGCGCGGAGCATCCAGCGCGGGCCGTTGACGCCGATGATCCGCGTCTGCTGGACGGCCGGCTGGCCGTCGGGCAGCTTGACCTTCATCTGGGTGATCAGCTCGGTGCCCCACGGGCCCTCCAGGTCGGCGGTCGCACCGCCGCGTTGCTGGACGTCCTCGCGCAGCATCGGCAGCGACTCGGTCCACAGGTCGCCGTTGCGGGGCGCGGCGAAGGCGCGCAGCTCCATGGCGCCGTCCTCGGCGGTCAGCATCACGGCCGCGATCTGCCCGGACTTCTCGTCCACCTGCAGGCGCAGCTCCTTGCCCGGCGCCGGCGCGAGCATCATCGAGCCGAGGTCCACCCAGTCACCGGTGATCAGCCCGTCGGGGACGGAGTCGATGTCGAACGGCCCGATCTCGGGAGCTGCCGGCACCGGCCGCTCGGGCGCCATCGGCCCGCCCTCGACCGGCGCAGATGGCTCTCCCCGGTGGGAGGGCGCGGACTTGCGGCGGAACTTCACGACCATCTGCTTTCAGGTTTGCGGTGAGTCTCTGAGGAGACTTATCTAACACTGATCCCTCAGCGGTTGGAGAAGCCCCCCGTAGAACCGTATCCCCCATCGCCACGAACCGAGTCGGGCAACTCGGAGACCTCGACGAAACGAGCCTGCTCGACGCGCTGGATCACCAGCTGGGCGATCCGGTCGCCGCGGCGCAGCTCGATCGCCTCGACGGGGTCGAGGTTGATCAGTGCCACCTTCACCTCGCCGCGGTAGCCGGCGTCGACGGTGCCCGGGGCGTTGACGATGGACAACCCGTGCTTGGCGGCCAGCCCGGAGCGCGGGTGCACCAGGCCGACGTACCCCTCGGGCAGCGCCATCGCGATCCCGGTCGGCACCAGGGCGCGCTCCCCCGGTTTCAGGCTCACGTCCACGGTCGTCCGCAGGTCGGCTCCGGCATCGCCCGGGTGGGCGTAGGCGGGTGGCGGCAACTCGGCGTCGAGACGCACCAGGGCTACTTCGAGATCAGACACAACCCGCACCTTAGATGCTGTGAGGCTCACCCGATTCGTGACTGGCTTGACCGACGTGAAAAACTCACGATTCGTGAGCACCCCGGCGTACGACGAGCGACTGACCGTGCCGCTGCGGTGGTGGGTCCAGGGCGTCATGTTCCTGGCGACCCTGTGGATCGCGGTCATCCTGTGGGTTCCGGCCGCGCTCGCCTGGGGCATCACCGCCGCGATCGTCGGCCTGTTCGCGCTGGCCATGATCGTCTACGGCAACGCCAAGATCACGATCGCCGACGGCGTGCTGCGTGCCGGGCCCGCTCGGATCGAGGCGCGCTTCCTCGGCGAGGCCGTCGCTCTCGACGAGATCGAGGCGCATCACCTGGCCGGTCGTGACGCCGACGCCAGGGCGTACCTGCTTCTTCGTCCCTACCTCAAGCGCGCGGTGCGGGTCACCATCGAGGACCCGGCCGACCCGGCGCCCTACTGGCTGCTCTTCACCCGGCACCCGGTGGCGCTCGCGAGGACGGTCAACGCACTCCGAGCGAGTCTCTGAGCGGCAACCTCCCGACCATGGCCTAGGCTCGAGGTATGTCCAAGTCCACCAAGGCTGACAAAGCCGACAAGGCTGACAAGGTCTGGGCGATCATGGCCCTCGTCAGCGGAATCGGGGCCGCCAAGGTCACCAACAAGGTCCTCTCCTCCGGCTGGAAGGCGTCCACCGGACGCAAGCCTCCGGCCAACCCCGCCGACCCCGACGTACGCCTCATGGAGGCCATGCTCTGGTCGGCTGCGACCGGCGCCACCGTTGCGCTCGCGCGGATGTTCGCCCAGCGCCGCGCGGCCAACTACTACGTGAAGTCGGTCGGTCGGCTGCCCAAGCAGCTGGAGAAGGACGAGAGCTGAGTCAGCAGATCCTGAGATAGCCAGAAGGCCGCACGGGGTTCCGTGCGGCCTTTTCTTCTCGGCCTGGCTTGCGCTGGGCTTTCCGCCGAGTCGGCGCGTTTGCACAGAGCGCTTGCTAGCGCAAGCTATGCAAACGCGCCGACTCGGCGTTTTTGACTGCGCTTACGCACAGTCAAAGCAAATCATCTTCTTCTCGTCAGCCAGCTGGCTGCGGTGGTGGACCAGGAAGCAGCTCATACAGGTGAACTCGTCCTCCTGCTTCGGCTTGACCTCGACCGCGAGCTCCTCGTGGCTGAGGTCGGCTCCCGGGAGCTCGAACGACTCGGCCGCCTCGGCCTCGTCCTCGTCAACCTTGCCCGAGTTCTTGTCGTGACGACGAGCCTTGAGCTCTTCGATGCTCTCCTCGGACTGGTCCTCTTCATTTTTACGCGGTGCGTCGTAGTCCGTCGCCATATGCGCCACTCCCCTTCTCACTCATCTTCAGTCCCCCCGCGCGCCCCCGAGGGCAGCGGCACGGCCCGTGATTGTGCACCATCAACACGGATTTCGCACACTCAACCGGATCCGCGTCGCCGAAACGTTCTGTCATCTGGCGGTATTCCCTATCACGGGTATAGATGAGCAGTGAGTTTCGGGTGGGTGAACGCGGCTGTACCGACGGGGCTCCGGGACCTTCCCGGCCCCCGGCCGGTCATAGATCTACATCAACCAGCGGCTTTCAGTCGGGTACGACACCCGGGAGCGAGTCAACTGGCAGAAAACCGGCCTGAACAGCCGCTTTCCGTAGTTCATCGTAGCCGTGGGCTGGTGCGACGATCACGAACCGGCGACCGCCGATCCCGGTCGTCGCCTCCCA
>JALZDD010000754.1 GCA_030862715.1 Actinomycetota bacterium
TTCGGGACGTACGCATCCTCGGTGCTGCTCAGTGATCCCGAGGTGGTCCAGGGCGACCGGGTGACGCATCTGCGATACCGCGTCGAGGGTCCGGCCGACCCTGGCCACACTGCCTGGAAGGCTTGAGTGGAGAGATCGCGCGGGCAGGGCCGCCTGCTACGCGCCGCGATACGGGCGCGCTGGCTGCGTTGTCGCCTCTCGATCGTGCAACCAGGCCGCCTTCGAGGCTCCGCCTTGCCATCGCACCCGTCTCGCGACGGCGTCCCTACCCGCGCGATCTCTCAGCGGTCCCGCGGATCCGCGGGACCTGCCCAGCTGGACTGTGGGTCGCTGGCGGGGAAGGTCTCTTCCTCGGTCTCGTCCTGGCGGTCGCGCTCCTCGCCCTCCTCCTCGACCCGCTCCGGGGTGGGGAAGGGGATCGGGGCCTCTGTGCTCTCGTCGGCGCCGGTCACCGGGTCCTTGGTTTCCTTCTCGACCATGTTCTCTGCTCCCATCTGAAGACTTCGATGCGGTCGTCGATGCCGTTCAGCATCCACTGTGCCACGTCACTCTCGGCTCAGTGCGTCCTTGACGCGGTCGACGATGGAGTGGAACGGCATCGTGGCCAGCTGCTTGGGCACCGATCCGGCGGAGCTGGGGTGGGGGTGGGTCGGCGCGATGAGTTCGGTCGCGGTCAGCCGCTTGCCCATCATGTGCCGGGACGTCTCGTCGATGGTGCTCAGAAGCAGCGGGAACTCGACACGCTCCTCCTCCTCGGCGTGCTGCTCGACCGCGATCTGGAAGATCGGGAAGGTCTCGTCGAACTCGGGGCTGTCGACGCTGACCTCCTCGAGCCGGGCCAGCATCTCGGTGGCCTCCTTCTCGTCGGCGTTGAGCGCCTTGGCGAGCGTCTCGCCACCATGGGTCGAGGTGACCGTGTGGACGACGATCTGCTCGGCGGTCTCGTGCACCGCGAGCAGGACCCGGAGGTCGTCGAACGCCTGGCGCTTGGCCGGGCCCTCGGAGTTCCCCACCGTCGCGCAGAGCTGCCGGATGCCGGCGTGCTGCTGCAGCAGGATCCTGACCACGTCGCCCTCGGGTAGCTCGGAGGCCTTCTTGAGGTCTTCGGTGACGTGCGACATGGGCTGCTCCTGTCTCGAGTTCTTTGGACATCGGCCCTGGTACCCACGGCGTGTTCTGCCCATACACCTGTCCAATTGACCACCGATCTGAGATGGTTCAGGAGTGATGAGGTCGGGGGTGGTGCGGGTCGCGGTGGTCAGCCCGCAGGAGGTTGTCATGCGTGGGCTCGTCAGCATGCTCTCGGACTTTCCCGACCGGGTGGTCGTGACCGCTCTTCCGTCCGTACGCAGCCGGGCGGCGGGCGTCGACGTGATCCTCTACGACACCCTGGGTCTGCACCTGACCGACGGCTCCGATCTTCAGCATCTGCTGCACGAGACCGACGCCAAGGTGCTGATCTTCAGCCGTGACATGCGCCCCGACCTGCGCGTCAAGGCCTACTCGCTGGGAGCCCCCGCCTGGGTGTCGATGAGCGTCCACGCCGGTGATCTCGTACGCAGCATCGAGTTCGCCGCGGCCGGCCAGCCGATCGGCGAGCACGAGGATCGGATGGGAACGGTCGCCGGGCTCAGCACCCGTGAGGTCGAGGTGCTCGCTCTGGTTACCCAGGGGCTGTCCAACAAGGAGATCGCCGCCAAGCTCGTGGTGAGTGTGAACACGCTCAAGAGCCACATCCGGCAGGCCTACCGCAAGATCGATGTCACCACCCGCAGCCAGGCGGTGAGCTGGGCGATCACCCATGGTTTCGCGCCCCCCGACGAGAATTCCGTGGAGTCGGGTGCATCGGTGGCGGCACGGATGGTTACCGATATCGTATCGACAGAGCAGTCTGGGTGACTTCCGCCTGCCACGGTATGGGGGTGGACACCACGATTGCACTGTCGGTGCCGCGGTCTCGGCAACGGACCCGGGACCGCGGTTCTAACCCTCAGGGGTGAGTGTGCTGTGGGGGTTGAGCTCACCCCTGGGGGCCATTTCTCCCCTGAGTCGGTGTCTTTCGCCGGTCCGCGCGAAAGACTCGGATCATGGATACGACACAGGAAGCAACGCCGCTCCCTCCCCTTCAGCAGGAGGATCTTGTCGTACGCCACCTCCCGGTGGCTCGTTCACTCGCCGCCCGCTACTCGGGCCGCGGTGTCGAGACCGACGACCTTCGCCAGGCCGCGCGGATGGGGCTGGTGAAGGCCGCTCGCCGCTACGACCCCGCCGAGGGCGAGTTCCTGAGCTATGCCGTGCCGATGGCCACGGGTGAGATCCGCCATTGCTTCCGAGACATGGCACGCTGCGTACGTCCGCAAGGTGATGGCGATGAGCTGCTCGAGCAGATGGGGGAGCCCGACCCTGGCTTCGACCTCGCAGAGGCGCGAGTCCTGGTGGGGGAGGCGGTCGGCGATCTCCGGGAGACGGACCTGACGATCCTGCGGCTGCGCTTCGTCGACGGCCTGAGCCAGGCCGAGATCGGCGAGCAGATCGGCGCCACCCAGGCGCAGGTCTCCCGCGCCCTGGCCCGGATCATCCGCAAGATGCGGGTCGCCGTCGCCGCGTAATCGATGCTCGTGGGGGGTACCGGAAAATATGACTACCCAAGCCGTCATCTTCACCGTGATCGGGGTGATCGTGGTCCTGGTCGGTATCGCCGCCTGGCTCTACGACGCCCACCGCAACAAGCGCGTCGCCGATGACGAGGAGCGCTTCGATCAGCCGAGAAGGAGGAGGAGCTGAGATGCCGCAACGTGCCTGGAGCAAGAAGCGAGAACGACAGTACGAGCACATCAAGGAAGGTCTGCTCGAGCGCGGTGAGAACGAGGACACCGCCGAGGAGATCGCGGCTCGTACAGTGAACAAGGAGCGCGCCCGCGGTGGAGAATCCCGCGAACGCAGCCGCACCTCGACCAAGGACATCTCCTCAGGCCGCCGCGGTGGCTTGCGCAGCCACCGCGGCTCGGGCGGGCGAACCAAGGCTCAGTTGTACGAAGAGGCCAAGGACAAGAACGTCAAGGGGCGTTCGAAGATGAGCAAGGCTGAGCTCGAGAAGGCTGTTGGGCGCTAGTGGGGCTGTGAGCCGCCGACCCGGCCAAACCTTTGCCGCCGACCCTCAAGAACGGGGTCGGCGGCAAAGCATTCCCAAGAGCTAGCAGCAAAGGCTAGGGATGCGGCCGAGAGACGTACGCCGTCGAAGTCCGTTCGAAAACCCCGTCAGCGTTGTCCGGAGGCTGGGTGGGGGCTCGGTGATACCCATGCCGCCCGATCGGGAAGGCCTCGGACATGATGCCGATCCGCTCGCGGGCCAAGCCCAGGATGATGCCGGCTCCGTCACGTAGCTTCTCGTACGTGGCGGCGGGGTAGCGGCCGACGACGTAGCCGGCTACCCCACCAAGGGCGAAGGTGAAGAGGTTGCGTTTCGTCCTCATTTCTTCTTACCTCCCTTGAACTTTCGAAGCAGGGCGTCGGTGCCCTTCTTGCGGATGACGGTGGTGGCGACGGTGATCACGATCGGGGCCGCGAAGGCGGCGACAGCGGTGATCCGTTTGCCCCAGGACGACTCCTGCCACTTGCTCTTGGGCGTCGTGCCGTTCCACAGCGAGCGCTGAGCGCTCTTGGCGCGTTCGCCGGTGATCGTTGAGTACGTCATGCCAGATCTCCTCGTGTCGGGGTCGGCTTTGTCGTCCCGTACCCGTCGTGGGAGCGGGTCATGCGGCGATTCCTACGCCTTCGAGCTGCTCGCGCAGCTCGTCGATGATCCGGGTCAGGATCCGGGAGACCTGGGTCTGGGTGACGCCGATGGCCTCGCCGATCTCTGCCTGGCTCCGGTCCTCGATGAAGCGCAGCCTCACCACGAGCTGGTCACGCGGGCACAGCGCGTGGATCGCCTGCTCCAGTGCCAGCCGGGTCTCGCAGTCGGCGAGTCCGCCGTCGATGCCGGGCAGCATGTCGCCGATGGTCGCCTCGGCGGAGGACTGCGCCTCGCCGGGGCGCAGCGGGGCGTCCAACGAGGAGGGGGTGAAGCAGCCGCGGGCATCGAGCGCCTCGCGTACCTTCTGCTCCGGCACGTGGGCGATCTCGGCCAGCTCGGACGTCGTCAGGTTGCCCCGCTCCGACCCGATCCGCAGCAGCGTGCTCTGCAGCTCCTGGATGGGGCGCGGCGGCCGCACGGTCCAGCCATGGTCCCGGAACCAGCGCTTCACCTCTCCGCGGATCGTGGGTACGGCATAGGTGAGGAAGTCGTCGGCGCGGTCGGGGTGGAAGCTCTTCGCGGCACGGACCAGGGCGATGTACGCCACCTGCTCCAGGTCGGCACGGGGGATGCCGCGGCCGGTGTAGCGGTGCGCGATCGAGCGGGCGACCGCGGCGTTGAGCAGGATCACCTCCTCGAGGATTCGGTCCTGCTCCTCTCCTGCCGCGGTGTGTGCCTTCGCCAGCAGCTCTGAGGTCAGACGCTGTCGCTCGGCCCGGGGTAGGTCTGTCTCGAAAGTCGTCGTCGTCATGTGTAGGTAGTGCCCGACTCGACCGCTTCCCAACGGCTTCGCCGCAAGGTTCACCCCCGCGGGTGTGCGTCTTCGACGGCGCAACCACCCCTTCGGGTGGTAAGCGGGACGGCCGGACTGCGACGGGTGGCTGCGGGTACCGGTGCAGTGAACGGACACACGCCTGGAAGGAACACCATGAACGCAATGTTCGGCACGAACGGTCTCGACGGCAGGGTCGCGCTGGTGACCGGCGCCGGAAGTGGGCTGGGACGGGCGACGAGTCGGGTGCTCAGCGTCTCCGGAGCGTACGTCGTGGTCAGCGACAAGGATCCCGAGGCCGCCAAGGAGACCGTCGAGCTGATCCGGGGGGAGCCGAGGCGTGGCGAGACGGAGGCCGTCGAGCTCGATGTCACCTCACCCTCGGCGGTCGACGATACGGTCGCCGACCTCTCCGAACGGTTCGGGGCCCGGTTCGACCTCTTGGTCAACAACGCCGGCACCGACCGCGGTTCGGACCTGGTCGACATCGACGACGAGCAGTGGGACGGGGTCTTCGGCGTCAACGTGGACGGTCCGATGCGCCTCTCCCGTGCTTTCGTACGTCACCGGCTGGCCCTCGAGGACGGGCCGGCCCAGCCGGTCGCGGACATCGTCAGCATCGTTTCGATCAGCGCCCTGACGGTGGGATCGGGTGCTGCGGCGTACAACTCGTCGAAGGCGGCACTGCTCAAGCTCACCGAGGTGATGCAGACCGAGGCGCGCGAGCGCGAGTGGCCGGTCCGGGTCAGCGCGATCAACCCCGCGGCGATGGCCACCCCGATGATGGACCAGTGGGGACTGCCGCCTGAGCGGATGATGGACCCGACGATCGTGGCCGAGCTGATCCGGTTCGCGGTCTCGCTTCCCGAGGAGGCGTGCCTGCAGAGCGCCGTGGTGACGCTTCGGAACGAGGCCTATCCGCGATGAACGACTGGGAAGAGTCATTGAGCGGTGCCCGGGTGGTGGTCACCGGCGGAGCCGGGTTCGTCGGCTCGTGGGTGTGCGAGCGACTCCTGGACGCCGGGGCGCAGGTGTGGATCGTCGACAATCTGCTCACCGGCTCGGCCGACAAGATCGAGCATCTCTTCGGCCGTCCGGGGTTCGCGATCACCATCGCCGACGCCAGCCACTCGATCCCCGATCCGGGTGGCGTCGACCTGGTGATGCATCTGGCCTGTCCTGCCTCTCCGGTGCACTACCAGCGGCTGCCTCTCGAGACGCTGCGGGTGGCGAGCGAGGGGACGGTCAACGCACTCGAGCTGGCCGCCCGCCACAACGCCAAGTTCGTGCTCACCTCCACCTCCGAGGTCTACGGGGAGCCCGAGGAGCATCCGCAGCGCGAGGAGTACTGGGGCCACGTCAACCCGATCGGCGTACGCAGCGTCTACGACGAGGGCAAGCGGTTCGCGGAGGCGACCACGATGG
>JALZDD010000763.1 GCA_030862715.1 Actinomycetota bacterium
ACGACCTCGTCGCGGCACTGAACGACGGCGGCCTCGGCGATCTCGCCCCCGTCGCCGCCCGCACCCTGCTCCACTTCGTCTACGGCCACGCCGTCGACGAGCAGACCCACCTCCAGGCCGCTGCCGCCGGCGCCATCGAGGACGACGTACGTGACACCGACGACTTCGTCACCGGCCTGGGCCTGATCGCCGCCGGCATCTCGATGGCCAAGGCCGTCCGCGAGGCCTCGGCCGACCGCTGAGGCCGGAGCCGTCAGAGTCCGTCGACCTCCGCGCCGTGCTGCTCGGCGAGCATCACCGCACCGGCGAGGTCGAGCTTCGTGCCGCGCAGGGATGCGGCGGTGAGGTCGACGCGGTCGAGGCCGGCCCCGCGGAGATCGGCCCCGTGCAGAGTCGTCTCCTGGAGCGTGGCTCCATCGAGCTGGGCGTCTCGCAGCACCACGCCGGTGAGGTCGGCAAGCGACAGGTCGGCGTCGCGCAGGTCCAGCCCGGACAGGTCGAGCCGGGCGAGGTTCGCGCCGCGCAGCGAGACGCCGCGCCAGATGCCGCCGGTCACCTTCAGCGGCCGCAGCGTGCAGCCCGAGAACTCGCTCCCGCTCAGCTTGCAGCCCTCGAACGTCGAGTCGAAGAAGTTCGTACGCCGGAAGTCACACCCGACGAACGCCGAGCCGAAATGGGTCGAGGCGTTGAACCGGCCGCCGTGGAACGTGCAGTTCTCGAAGATCGCCGCCGACGTCGTCGCCTCGGTCAGGTCGACATCGGTGAAGACACAGTCGACGAACCGAGCCCCGGTGAGGTCGGCCGCGTACCAGTCCTCGTTGCGGAAGTGCTCGTCGGTCGCCTCAGCGGGTGGGTTCGGCATGGCGCACACCCTGCCACCCGCCACCGACACTCAGCCCGTCCGGCTCAGTCGTGCTGGGTGAACCACTCGTCGAGGAGGCGCCAGGTGTGGTCCCGGGCGGCGCGGCCGGTGAGCAGGCCGAGATGGCCGCCGGGGACGATCTCGAAGCGGAGCTCCTCGGCGCCGGTGAGCAGGTCGACCAGCGGCCGGACCGATGCGACGGGACCGATGCCGTCGTTGGCGCCGGCGACGACGAGCGTGGGCTGCTTGACGTCGCGCAGGTAGACGGAGTGGTCGTCACTGAGGTCGATCTGCCCGCTGAACAGCGCATTGGTGCGGAAGAAGTGGTGGTAGAGCTGCCCGAACGTACGCCCCGGGTAGGCGATGATGTTGTCGGTGAACCGGTCGACCGCCTCGAGCTGGGCGAGGAACTCGCGGTCGGCCAGGTTGGACAGCTTCGCGACCGGCTTGGTGAACATCTTGTCGACCGACGAGATCTGAAAAGCCCACCTGACCAGCGGCTTCGGAGCGCCCCCGAAGGCCTGGTAGGCGGTGGTGACCAGGTTGCCCGGCGGCAGGTTGAGCAGCGGCCGCAGCGGCGCGATCAACGGCACCTGACGTACGTCGCAGGGCGATCCGAGCACCGCCAGCGAGGCGATCGGGAGGTCGGGAGCGTCGGCGGCGGCGAGCATCGTGAAGATCCCGCCCAGCGACCAGCCGACCACGTGCACCGGCCGGCCGCCCGCGTGCTCGGAGACCGACCGGATCGCCTCCGGTACGACGTGCGCGATCCAGTGCTCGATGCCGAGGCTGCGGTCGGCGAAGTTCACCTCGCCGTACTCGACGAGATAGGTCGGCCGCTTCGTCTCCACCAGGTGCTCGACGACCGAGCAGCCGCGCCGCAGGTCGTAGCAGATCGCCGGCGCCGCCAGCGGCGTCACCAGCAGCACCGGGTCGCCCTCCGCCGTCGTGCCCGCCACTGGCCGGTAGTGGTAGAGCTCGCGTCGGTTGCCGTCGTCGATCAACGTACGCGGCATCGGCCGGAGGTCGGCGAGCCCGCCGTAGAGCAGCGAGTGCGCGACGTTCCCCGCGGCGGCGCCGACCGTGGTGGCGATCGAGGCGGCGGCTTTTCGGGGGTGGGGGAGGATGGCCATTGTGGGCTTAACGTAACCCGTCCTTCGAGGTCACGGCGGGAGCAGCCCCACACCGCGTGTGACGTCCGTTACGCCTCGAGGAGCCGCTCGCACTCGGCGATCAGGCGCTCACGGAGCGGGGCGGCCCGCTCGGCGAAGGCGCGCTGGGCGGCGGCGTACTCCTGCTTCCCGGCGGCCGTCTCGATGCGGATCGGGTCGAGGTCGAGCTCGGAGAGGTCGTACGGAGCGGCCTTCATGTCCATCGTGCGGATGTCCCAGGCGAGCTCGAAGCAGTCGGCGACCAGGTCGGAGGAGACCAGGGGCGAGAGCCGGAAGGCGTGCTTGTAGAGGTCCATGTACGGGCACCTTGCATACAGGTGCTCAGCCACCAGTTCTTGGTTGCGAACGTGCGTCAAGCCTTTACTGTCGGTGGCGGTCGTTAGCATCTCCCCCGTGGCGTCGCCGTTGTGTCAGCGCGTGTATGGCGAGGCAATAGGAGTTCTGCTGCGGACCTACGCACACTAGGCGGCCCCGTCTGGCGTTTCGTCGGTCAAGGTGGACCTGATGGCTTCTCTGAGGAACGGGTCTTCGGCGTCGGTCGCTAGGTCGAGGCGGAGCGCGCTCTCGTACAACATCCGTGCGTCGAGTGCTTCCTCGCTCAAGATGTCGTCTGCATCGATGTCGTCGCTCTGGGCGGCGGAAGCTCGGCGAATCAACGCCTGAGCCGCCTTGGTGCCATACCTCAGCGCATCCATCGAGGCGTATGCCTGGATTCTCGAATGAGCGTGACTCAAGACGTCGACTGCTTCGAGGATCCCGTCCTCCTGCCTATCGAGGATCCGCTCCGCCGTATGGAGAGCGTCGAGGAACGCTAGGTGTGCGTCCTGCCTCTTCTCAAAGAGAAGAGCATGCCTTTCCTGCCGCCACTTGATCTGAGCGTCCTTGACTGCCCATCTGCGTTGGAGGAATGCGAGACCTGTAGTCGGGATGCCGGCAGCAAGCGCCCCGACGATCACCGCGAGCAGAGTGCTCATTCAGCTTCAGCCTTCGACTGTGCTTCCTTCGCGAGGCGGGCTTGCTTGCGCTTCTCGACCTGGGCCGGCGCCTGGAAGACTTCGTTGAGGATCTGCGACATGAGTCCGAGAACTTCCTCGGCCTCCTCTGGTGAGATCGGCTCAACAAAGTCGCCGTGGGCCATGTGGTTGCCGAGGAAGCGGATCTCGTGTGCTGCGTCCTTGATGTGGTCGCGGATCAGCCGTTGCGCGTGGAGTTGTTCGATCTTGTCGTAGAGCAGGCCCTTTGTGACGCCCTTCTCTTTCGCCGTGGCCTCTACGACGGACCGGGCGAGAAGGATTGCGGCGCGGTGAGCGCCGATGCTGTCGACGCGGCACGCCTCGCTGGCGGCTTCTGCGATGTGTTCGGGGACGTCTGGGAAGTCCTGCTCCAAACCCGTGTTGGGAAGCCAAACAAGGTTCTTGGGGCTGGAGTTGATGTACTCCTCGATGCTCCTGACGTTTCCATTGGTGTCGAGGAGAGTCATCCCAATGCTCATGAACTTGCATTCGTCACAGATGAATGCTCCCTGAACCCGCATGAGACGGGTGCTGTTGTTGGCTGGATACGCCTGGACGGATCCTGAGAGCAGTGTCATGTGTGTCTTGCTATCGCACTTCCAGCAAACTCGGCTCGACATGGCGACGACTGTAGTGGCGAACATCTGCCGTTTCTTGCCTTCGGCGGCCACGCCGTTGCCTTACCCAACGTTGGGGACGCGCTATCGAGCCGCCTGTGGCGTTGGGTGACTCGCAGAAGGATTCGGCCGTGGATGAGACTCAAGTCGCCATTGTTGCCGCTATCGCCGCCGTAGCGGCTTCCGGGATTGGTGCCGGCGGGGCGATCCTTGCTCAGATGCTGTCGGTTCGAGCAACTGACAGGGCAAGCGCCAAGCGGTTCGAATGGGAGCAGAAGCAGGCCATCCGTCGCGAGAAGGCCGAGCGGGACGCTCTCTTCGCCGAAGCCAAACGTGAGCTCTTTGCCAAGTACCTGGCAGTCCATCATGAGTATCGACATGAACTCACGATGGCTTCTTACGAAGACCATTTGACCGGTTCGAAGAAGGTGTCAGATGCCTTCGAAAAGTTTGCGGAGGAAGTCCGCCGTCTTCAACCCGAGATTGCTCTCATTGCGCCCCCGTTGGCAGGGGTAACCGAGGAACTGTTGATAACGAGCGGCTCGGTCGGCGTGATTGTGGACAAGAAGTCACGGAAGCGGCGCTCTGCCGAGAAGAGGAAGCTTGATGACGGCCTCGAAGAATACTTCGAGTCGATCGAAAAATGCCGGAAGGCGATGGCTGCTCACCTGCAAGGCGAACTCATTCCTGAGTCGTGATCCTCTGCGCTCACCGCGTTGATGGTGTAGTAGGCGCAAGCTCTCCGGTGTCGCAGGCCCGAAGTTCTGTCGGTGGCGGCTGATACAGTTCTTCTTGTTCGAGCGAAAGCCTCTCGAACATCTTCCCAAGGCTTCCGCGCCTCTGGTCCTGCCTCGCCAGCGTTGATGCGGAACAGGCTCGCGCCGCGACGCGAGCCGAATGCACGGCAGGGCTAATCCTGTTCCTTACTCCTGTTCAGGGGTTAGCCCTGCCGTGCCCTCATGCCTATAGCAAACACCTATTCAGTCAACCCAGGAAAGGAAATGATGCCGAGTGGCGGGTACTCAGGATGACGATTACCGAGATTGCACGACGAGCGAACTACTCCGAGGACACGCTCCGTAAGCGCCGGAGAGCCGGAACGTTCGACCTAGAACCTGTCGCGGAGATCAACGGCCAATTCTGTTACGAGAAGGATGAGCAGAGGGCTGGATCAAGGCCAACCTCAACCCGAGACCACTTGTCGATCGCACGGTCTACTACGCCGGCCAGAACCACCGACTGTGAGTCGGCTACGGGCCGAGGGCTACGAGCCGCCCGATTGGACCAAGGCCGAGTACGAGACACCCAAGGCCATGGGGGCCAGACGGTGGGCGAAGGAGCAGCTACAGAAGAAGTGGGAACGCCAACGACAGAAGAGGGAGGCCGCGTGAGGAAGTTCGACGCATGGCCGGAAGCCAGAGACAAGCTCGTACGACGCTACGAGAATGGCGATACAACGCTCGCTCCGTACCTGGTCGAGCAGATCAAGGAGTGCAAGCAGAAGCGGCTCCTGGACGCTGCCCACACGTTCGTCATGGCGGACGGTGACGAGTGACCAACGGCGTCACCGATATGTGGCAATGGCTCTACGCCACCTACGCCGCGGAGGAGACGAACGCTCGACTCCTCATGCCCAAGCCGGCCGACTCGATCGACACCGGCCAGCAGTCCTTCACTGACGCGTGGCACTCACGCCTACATGCGATCACGTGCCTGTCGAGGCGCGAGGAGAAGGCGCGCGACTTCGTGGCCTTCTACTTTCTCCAGCCGAGTCGCACGACGAAGAGCGCCACGGAGGCGTACGGCACCAAGCGTGACACTGGAGCCGACTACATGAAGGTAGCCATGGGGAAGGGCTGGGTCGCAGCCGGAGAGACCCCGATGCAGGCAGGGGAGCGGACGCCAGGACGGGTCTACCGCCGCGTGATCTTCTGGTCTGACTCGTTCTGGGAAGAGGCTGCGAGCCCAGCGGCGTAGGGGTTCCCGAAAAAACGGGCACGAAAACGGGCACTTATAAAACCCGGAGCGTAGGCGAGTGTGCGAGCTGTGCCGCGACGGGTTCGGCCAGCGACTCCTAGCACTGAGCGACCCATGCGCACGCCTTCGGCGGATCCATGCTCGCGCTCCGTCGCTCTTGATGACCCCCAAGCAGGAGATCGACCTGCGCCTCCTGGAGGTGATGGAGGGTTTCGTCCTGAGTCACTGACGCTCAATCCGCAGAAGACGACGAGAGGCCGTTCCTAGGACTAGTAGGAGCGGCCTCTCGCCCGTGAGCGCATGAGAACGAGATGGGAGGTGGGTAGATGGGCATCGAGTTGGTGACCGAAACCGTGAGGAACTGGAGCTACCTGCCGGGGAATCCGTACAAGGTGCTGGTCTTCATGGCAGCGCACACGCTCGACGCGGGCAAGATGACCGAGCACTTCGGGTGGGTCGATCGTGGGTACTACTTCCGGGGTCATGTCGCCCTCGCCGGTGCCCTTGGGTACAGCCCTGAGGCTGCTTCAGGGAAGAAGGCGCAGGAGCACGTACGGCTAGCCGTGAAGGTCCTCTTGGCTGAGGGAGCGATCGTCCGAGAGGTCGAGGGCAAGCCCGGACAGCGTGCCGAGTATCGGCTGGCGCTGGAGGCCAAGTCTGTGGAGAACCTCCCCGGTAGACGTCGGAGCATCCCCCTCGAAACCGGGGGGGACGATCCCCCTTGAATCAGGGGGCATGGATACCCCCGAAGAGCAGGGGGACCTATCCCCCTTGAAAAAGGGGGGGGCCAAGGACAGACCAAGGACTCATTAGAGGAGAAACCCGAGGAATCATCTGTCCACTCCCAGCCCTACGTACAGAGTGCGCGAGCGGCTGTGGAGGAAGCGAAGAGGCGATGGGGGATCACTGCCGACGAGAAGGAGGCGAGTCTGGGATGATCGGGCTCATGCCGCGCAAAGACACACGGACCTATACAGAGCGTGCAGCGAAGGGCCAAGACTCCGAGACGTACCGGAAGGGTCCGAAGGTTCGAGGCGTGCGCGTCGAGGACGAACTCTGGGAGATCGTCAAGGTCAAGGCTGGCGCGGACGGCCTGACCACAAACGAGGCCGTTGTGATGCTGTTGGAGTTGTACGCCGAGGGGACAGTCTCGGTACGAGCCGAGTGATAGCCCTTGACCTTCTTTACCTCTGCCCGCGAGGCTGAGGCCACCACGGCAGTTCGACTAGGAGGCGGAACATGGAGCAACTCCCGGGCCAGGACGACAACCTCACCGCTACGTTCTACATCAAGGACCCCGATTCGAGCGGTGGCGACGACTGCGAGACCTTCTACGAGACCGATCGAGACTCGTGGATCGTCCAACTCAAGACGCGAGGGGCAGGTGTGCGGGATCAGTTGGTTAGTCTCGCGCCGGATGAGACGTTCGGCGAGATGTCCGATCGCACTGTGAACGCATTCGTCAAGAAGTACGCCAAGGAGCGTTATGGAGTTGATCTCGGCTGAGCAGCGCACCGCGCTGATCTGGGCAGGCCGCCCATTCCTCAAGCTCGAGTTGCGGGACAAGTACGCCATTGACGACGAGTTGCTTGACGCGTGGCGCAACGGAGATGAGGAGACCGTCACCAAGTACCTGACACCGTGGCGCGACAGGGTTGCCTCAGAGATCGCCGCTGGTCGACGCGTGCGGCGAGTCCGGGTCGTGTCTGAGCCGCTCTCGGAGTACCAGCGGATGCTGGTCGACACGAGCGGCCTAGCTGTCGATGCTGGGGAGGAACTGCGCTGGCTCCCGCGCCGCTTGACCTCCAATCTGCCGCTTCCCGGCAACGACTGCTTCGTGCTCGATGACTTCGTTGTGTTCAACGTGCTCGGTGGCAACGACGAGCGCACTGAGATCCAGTTGCACCGCGACCCCGAAACAGTGAAGTTCTGCCGTGGAGCGTTCGAGGCCGCATGGGACCTCGCCACGCCGCACCGCGAGTACGTGACAACCTGAGAGGTCGCCGTGGCTGACCAGCAGCCATCAGACGCTGCCAAGCGAGCCTTCGCTATCCGACTCCGCGACCTCCGCCTGGACGCGGGCCTGAGCGGTGTGGCTCTGGCCGAGCGCTGCGGCTGGAACAAGTCGAAGATCTCCAAGATCGAGCACGGCGGTCAGAACCCGACCGAGGCCGATGTCAGGGCGTGGGCGACCGCGTGCGGAGCCGAAGATCAGGTGCCGGCTCTGGTCGCTGCGCGTCGCGAGGTCGAGCAGATGTGGCTGGAGTACCGGCGCGAGCTCCGCGCCGGCATGAAGCACATCCAGATCCGAAGCATGCCGTTGTTCGAGCGGACCAAGTTGCTCCGCGTCTACGAGGCCGTGCACATCCCGGGGTACTTGCAGACGTTCCGGTACGCGGCAACGCAGTTCGAGATCCACGCCCGCCACCACGGCCTCCCTGTCGAAGACGCCGAGGACGCTGCACGGAACCGCCTAGAGAGGCAGCGACTGCTGGGCACTGGCACGAACGCGTTCATCTTCGTCCTGGAGGCATCGGCGCTCTACAACAACATCGGAGGCGCAGACACGATGAGTGAGCAGTTTGACCGGCTGCTTGAGATTGCGGCGATGCCGTACGTGTCGATCGGGATCATCCCGCTTGGGCAGCCCCGCACGCTGTTGTTCCCCGGTGAGGGGTTCTACCTCTTCGATGAGCAACTCGTCCGACAGGAGTTCTGGTCAGGCATGCTACGCAACTCACGTCCCGAGGACATTGGCTACTTCCTGCGCACCTTCGAGGCGCTCAAGGATCAGGCCGTCTTCGGTGCCGCTGCGACTGAGCAGGTCGAGGCAGCACGGGCACGACTTCGAGAAACCTGAAGCAACTTCCTGGCAGCGGACGCGCGAGCCGAACGAAACTAGCGGAGCCCGGGGCACCGAAGGGATTGCCTCCGATTGCGGTCGTCCCGGGATCCAGTTTTCGATCAACGAAGGTGCCGGGATGGATTCGACTACTTGCGGAACGTGCTTCCTGGACTGGCCGAGGTCGGAGAAGCATCCTCCGTGCCTGAAGCTGTCTCCCGCCGAGCGCAGGAGGCTTGGGGCATTGGGTTCGTACAAGCCCGTCACGGAACCACGAGAGGTACGCGCATGACTGCACTCCCTGAGTTCAAGTTCCGCACGTCCAAGGCGTGCTCCTACGACAACAACGACCCTCGGTGCGTCGAGGTCGCCACCAACCGTCCCGGCACGGTGGCGGTACGTAGCTCCGTGACCGGCAAGACCGTGGAGTTCACGACGACTGAGTGGACAGACTTCCTGACCGGTGCCAAGGTGGGCGAGTTCGACGTTACGGTATAGGGAGTTGCGCCATGGATCCGTGCCCGCAGTGCGGCGGCAACGTTGAGGTAGATCCAGAGCACCTTGGGGTGCTGCGCTGCATGTCCTGCTGGCGATCTTGGTCCACCCCCAAGGAGTGCTCCGGCCATCGGCCCATCCTGAACGCTGGCCTGCGCACTCTGGCGAACGCTAGAGACCTACGCCGTTAGGGACCGCCTAGCGTCTTCCGCAGATGCCGACCAGGTCTAGGAATGCTCGCTTGATGAACGAGCGCTTGCAGGTGCGCCTAGAGGTCACCCGTCTACCCCTGTCCCAGGGGTGCTAATCGCTCAGGTGCCGTAGCGCCAGTCGACATCGGCCGCGACCTTGCACTGCGGACAGGTGCCGGACACCGTGGGCTCTGTCTTTATGCTGCCGCCGATGGACACATCAAACTTGGTGAACGATGGCAGGTCCCAGTGGGAGCCACCCCAGCCACCCTTGTCGCGGATGCGATCCGACTCTGTAAGGCCGCACTGGGGGCATGTCAGAGTGATCGTTGCGCTGTCGATGGTTCCCACGGCAGAAGCGTACTCAGGCATTCAGGCGTACGGCTAGGAGTCGCTCGCACTCCGCGATGAGGGCGGCACGTATCGGCTTCGCCCGGTCGGCGAAGGCTTTCTGAGCCTCTGCGTACTCGCGCTTCCCCTCCGCCGTTTCGATCTTGACGGGGGTCCATCCCTCATCAAGATCACCCAAGTCATACGGTGCTGCTCGCATGTCGAGTGCCCGTATGTCCCAAGCCAGTTCGAACGCATCGGCCAAAAGGTCGGAGCAGATGAGTGGCATCAACCTGACTGCAACCTTGCCGTAGAGGTCCATGTTGCCGTGCAGGCAGCCCGGCTGCTCGAAGGCCGCCCGGTCGTCGGATCGCGGCGAGAGGGTGTTGAGCGGCGCCGCGGGCGGGGTGAAGAAGCGGTACGCGTCGAAGTGGCTGCACGCGATGCGGTGGGACTCGACCACGCGGTCGGTGCCGGTGGTTCCGAGCCGCAGCGGCCAGTCGGCGTGGCGTACCTGTTCGGGGGTCAGCCGGTAGACCATCGCCCACTCGTGGAGGCCGAAGCAGCCGAAGTTGGCGTCGCGGGAGGCGGTGGCCCGCAGGAGCTTCAGGAGAGTCTCGACGAGCAGGCGCTTGGCGGCGAGGAAGTCGGGGGAGACGGTGCCGTCGGCATAACCGCGCAACGAGTAATACTCCGCAGCGTCCGACAGCCTCACCCCGAAGCCCGGGTGCCAGCGCAGCAGCTGAGCGGGCCGGTAGGAGTAGTAGGTGAAGAGGAAGTCGTTGACCGGGTGCTTGACCCGGGCGCCGCGGCGGGCGAGATGCGGCTCGACATAGGGCGCCAGGCGCG
>JALZDD010000781.1 GCA_030862715.1 Actinomycetota bacterium
CGGTAATACACGGTCTGGCGGTGGACGTTCAGGGCGGCAGCGGTCTTCTGCACGTTGTTGCCATGTTGCAGATACGTCAGGGCGGTGCGGCGCAGTTCGGCGTCGCCCTGCTCCAGCAGACGCCGCACCGGGGCGTCCAGCACAGCGTCGGTGAGGATGCTGTCGGGGCCGCAGCCCAGGAGGCGGTAGATGCCGAGATCGGGCCAGGCGGCCGCGGGCCGACGCTCGGGTACGGATTCGAGCACGCGAGCGGCGAGACGTGCCTGCCGCCAGCTGTCGCGGAACTGTGCCAAGTCGTCACGTGGTGCCCCGATCCCGGCCACCAGGTCGGTCTCGGCATCGGGGTCGAGGCGCTCCAGATAGAGCTCGCGGGCGCGCTGGGCGAGGTCGTAAGCGGGCGTGAGATCGTGGCCGGGCAGCGGCATCAGCAAGGTGGTGTGGTTCTCGCCGGTCCAGGCGATCACCGAGCGGGGCAGCGTCCACAGGTTCATCGGCACCGGGGCGGCGGTCTGGCGGACCAGGCGCAGCTCGATGGCGGTGACCGGGACACCGCGCCCGATGATTCGTCGGGCGGCGATCTCGTCGGCCGCCTGCTCGGCGGTGTCCACGTCGCTGGAGAGCAGGTCGCGAAGGCGGAACCCGAGGTCCTCGCGGGTGCGCGCCTGCTGCGCCATCAAGGCGCCGGCCCGTTCGGCGATCACCATCGCCGCGGGCAGCGCGGCATCGTCGATCTCCCGGCTCTCGTCGATCGCCCACAGGTAGCCGTAGGTGACGTCGTTCCAGCGCACCGGCAGGCAGAGGCGTCCCAGGACACCGAGCTCGGGGGAGGAGGGGGTGCGGACCGGGGAGGTCGCGGTGGTGATCCCGAACCCCTCGAACCACCGGCGAACCTCAGTGGTGGACTTGCGTTCGAGGATCGAGCGTTGGCGTACGTCGTCGATCTGCGACTCGTGGGAGTTGAACGCGACCAGGTTGAAGTCGCGGTCCTCCAGCGTGACCGGGTGGTCCAGCAGCCGGGATACGTCGTCGACGACGTCTTGCAGTTCGGGGCGCACGTGCCCTCCAGGGGCCTTTGAGCAAATGTCTACTGATTCAAGCGAACTGCGTAACGTTTGTCGAGCGTGCCTCCGCGGCAGCAGCGCGTATGGAGGTCGGGAGGACCCGTCTCTCAGACATATGTACAGAGAGTGGACCTCAGGTTCATGACAGGTGTCCGTCGCTGGTGAGGTGGCTCACGGTTTAAGTTCTCGAGAACCCCCGATCAAGGAGTCTTGATGTCAGACCTGACCTATCAAATGCTGGCGTTGGTGGCCTATATGGTCGCCATGCTCGGCATCGGCGCCTGGGCGTACCGGCGCACCTCGAACCTCGACGACTACATGCTGGGCGGGCGCGATCTCGGCCCGATGGTGAGTGCGTTGAGTGCGGGTGCTTCGGACATGTCGGGGTGGTTGCTGATGGGCCTGCCCGGTGCGATCTACGCGACCGGGCTGATGGAGGGCTGGATCGCTGTCGGTCTGACCGTCGGCGCCTGGCTCAACTGGAAGGTCGTGGCGCCGCGGCTGCGGACGTACACCGAGGTATCGGGCGACTCGATCACCGTGCCGAGCTTCCTGGAGAACCGGCTCAAGGACTCCTCGCGGCTGCTGCGGATGGCTTCCGGGGCCGTCATCCTGGTGTTCTTCACCTTCTACGTGTCCTCGGGCATGGTGGCTGGCGGCGTCTTCTTCGAGAGCTCCTTCGGCACGGACTTCCACACCGGGATGCTGGTGGTTGCCGGGGTCGTGGTGGCGTACACGCTCTTCGGTGGGTTCCTCGCGGTCTCCTACACCGACTTCGTGCAGGGCGCGATCATGCTGCTCGCGCTGATCCTGGTGCCCGTCGTCGGTGTCTTCGTGACCGGCGGGCCCGCCGAGACCCTCGACAGCATCCGCGCCGTCGACCCGTCGCGGCTGAGCATGGTCGAGGGCGCCACTGCGCTCGGTGTCATCTCGGCGGCTGCGTGGGGGCTGGGCTACTTCGGCCAGCCGCACATCATCGTCCGGTTCATGGCCCTGCGTACGGCAGGGGAGGCCGCCTCCGCGCGACGGATCGGCATCGGCTGGATGCTGTTGAGCCTCTTCGGTGCAGTCGGCACCGCCCTGGTCGGCATCGCCTACTTCCAGCAGAACCCCGACGCCGAGCTCACCGACCCGGAGGCGGTCTTCATCGTGCTGGGGCAGATCTTCTTCCACCCGCTGGTCGCGGGCATCATGCTGGCCGCCGTGCTCGCCGCGATCATGAGCACGATCTCCTCGCAGCTCCTGGTGACCTCCTCGGCGCTGGTGGAGGACCTCTACAAGGCGGTCTTCAAGAACGACGCCTCGGACCGCCAGCTGGTCCTCTTCGGCCGGCTCGCCGTGCTCGGGATCGCCGTCATCGCTGCTGTCCTGGCGTGGCCCAAGAGCGGGACCGTGCTCGACCTGGTCGCGTACGCCTGGGCGGGCTTCGGTGCCTCCTTCGGCCCGATCATCCTGCTGGCGCTGTGGTGGCGGAAGCTCACCGCGGCCGGCGCGCTGGCCGGCCTGGTGGTCGGTGCGGTGACCGTTGTCGTGTGGGGCAACATCGACGCGCTCAGCTCGCAGATGTACGAGATCGTGCCGGGCTTCGCTCTCAACGCGATCGTCGCGGTCGTGGTCAGCCTCGCGACCTACCGGGAGAACCCGGACATCGAGGCCGAGTTCGACGAGGCGATCCGGCTGCTGGACGCCTCGCGTTCGCCCGAGGAGACCGCGCGAGTCTGATCCCGACAGGCCCGGGATCTCGTGGAAACGACGATCCCGGGCCTGATGGCGTACTGTTGATCTTGTTGAAGGGATGGCTCTGTAAGCCATCCTGGCCGCACACCACGTCGCGGCTTGTATCTTTTATCTGGTTTTCGGTTCGCTGGACATCAGCACAGATGGATGTCTTCAGCGGCTTGGGACACAGTGTCCCTTGCACCGAACAGAGGAAAAGATCATGGCTCAGGGAACCGTCAAGTGGTTCAACGCTGACAAGGGCTTCGGCTTCATCGCGCAAGACGGTGGCGGCGAGGACGTGTTCGTTCACTTCTCCGCTATCCAGACCAGCGGTTACAAGTCGCTCGACGAGAACCAGAAGGTCGAGTTCGACGTCACCGCCGGCCCCAAGGGCCCGCAGGCCGAGAACGTCCGCGTCGCCTGATTTTCAACGAAGGGCCCCGACCGCAGCTGCGGTC
>JALZDD010000821.1 GCA_030862715.1 Actinomycetota bacterium
GCTCATCGACGAGATCGCCCTCCACCTCGCTGACGAGGTAGAGGGCGACTGGTCCACGTTGGTCTTCAACCACCGCAACCTGTCCATGTTCTTCACCGGTCGCATCGATGTGCACCGGCCGGACGGCAGCTTCGCCCACGCCCGCCCGCCCGACACCATCCTGGCGCTGACCGACGAGCTCAGGCGCGTGATGTACGAGCCCGGACGGGGCGCCTGGTTCTCCGCGCGTTGGACCATCGCGAGCGGGGAGGGCGAGGGGGAGAAGCACTCGACCAAGGTCGTCTTCAACTACGACGACGAGCCGGTCTGGCGCTGGCCCGCCCACCCGGGGCTGTACGCGCTCGACCTCGAGACGTTCCCCCGCGCCGACGACCGGGTCCCGGACTGGCTCCGGCAGAAGGTCAACGGGGCTCGCCGGACGTTGTAGGGCGGCCCGTCCACGGCCCTGTCGCTGGGCAGGGTCCACAAGGAATCGCTGCGAAGCCTGTCGGAGTCGAGCGGTCACAGGAGCAGCGGCAGATGAAAGGGTCTGCACCGTGCCACAGGTCTCTCGAATTGCCATCGTCAACCGCGGTGAAGCCGCGATGCGTCTGATCCATGCCGTCCGCGACCTCAACGCGCGGGATACGTCCGAAGCGACGATCCGCACCATCGCGCTGCACACCGACGTCGACGCCGGGTCGGCGTTCGTACGCGAGGCCGATGAGGCCTACTTGCTCGGCGCCGCCGCGGATCGCCCCTACCTCGATCTCACCGTCCTCGAGCAGGCGCTGGTCTCCTCCGGGGCCGACGCCGCCTGGGTCGGCTGGGGCTTCGTCGCCGAGGATCCCGCCTTCGCCGAGCTGTGCGACCGGCTGGGCGTCACCTTCATCGGCCCCAGCGCCGAGGCGATGCGGAAGCTGGGCGACAAGATCGGCTCCAAGCTGATCGCCGAGGAGGTCGGCGTCCCGGTGGCTCCCTGGAGCCGCGGCGGCGTGGACGACCTCGAGTCGGCACTGGCCAGCGCCGAGGAGATCGGCTACCCGCTCATGCTCAAGGCCACCGCCGGTGGCGGCGGTCGCGGCATCCGGAAGGTCACCTCCGGTGCCGAGCTCACCGAGGCCTACCAGCGAACCCGGGACGAGGCCCAGCGCGCGTTCGGCAGCGGGGTCGTCTTCCTCGAGAAGCTGGTCACCAACGCACGCCACGTCGAGGTCCAGGTGATCGCCGATGGTCAGGGCACAGCCTGGGCGATCGGCGTACGCGACTGCTCCGTGCAGCGACGCAACCAGAAGGTCATCGAGGAGTCGTCCTCCCCACTGCTGACCGAGGACCAGGCCGCAGAGCTCAAGGCGTCCGCCGAGCGGCTCGCCACGGCGGTGGGCTACGCCGGAGCAGGCACCGTCGAGTTCCTCTACCACCCGGGCGAGAAGACGTTCGCCTTCCTCGAGGTCAACACCCGCCTCCAGGTCGAGCACCCCATCACCGAGGCTGTGACCGGCACCGACCTGGTCGCGCTGCAGATCCAGGTCGCCTCCGGCGTACCGCTCACCGGCGACCGGCCGGTCGAGCGCGGCCACGCGGTCGAGGCCCGGCTCAACGCCGAGGACCCGGACCGCGACTTCGCGCCCGCTCCGGGCCGGATCAGCCGCCTCGAGTTCCCCGCCGGCCCCGGGATCCGGGTCGACACCGGCGTCGCCGAGGGCGACACCATCCCGGCCGAGTTCGACTCGATGATCGCCAAGGTGATCGCCTGGGGCGCCGACCGCGAGCAGGCGCTTGCCCGTCTGCGCCGGGCGATGGGCGAGACCACCGTCATCATCGACGGCGGCGCGACCAACAAGAGCTTCATCCTCGACCTCCTCGACCAGCCCGAGGTCACCACCGGCAGCCCGGCCTGGGCCGACACCGGCTGGATCGACCGGGTGCGCGGCGAGGGACGTCTCCAGGCCGCCCGGCACGCCGGCATCGCGCTCGTCGCCGCCGCGATCGAGGGCTACGACGAGGCCGAACGAGCCGAGATCGCCCGCATGCTCCAAACAGCCCAGGGCGGCCGACCCCAGATCCAGCACGACCCTGCCCGCACCATCGAGCTCAAGCTGCGCGGTGCGACGTACGCCCTGACCGTCCGGCAGTCCGGACCCGCCCGCTACCAGGTGACCATCACCGCCGGTGGCGAGCGGCGCACCCTCACCGCCACCCTCGACCGCATCGACGAGGTGCACGGCCGGCTCACCGTCGACGGCCACCGCTACCGGCTGGTGACCGCCACCCACGGCCCCGTCCACCTGGTCGAGGTCGACGACGTGATGCACCGGGTCAGCCGCGACGAGGGCGGCATGGTCCGCGCCCCGGCGCCGGCGCTGGTCGTCTCCACTCCGCTCGCCGTCGGTGACGAGGTGGCAGCCGGTCATCCGGTCCTGGTGCTCGAGTCGATGAAGATGGAGACCGCGCTGACCGCGCCGTTCACCGGCCGGGTCAAGGAGCTCCTGGTCCGGGTCGGGAGCCAGGTCGAGACCGCGGCGCCGCTGCTGCGCCTCGAGCCGACCGGGGAGGCCGAGGGCGAGGCGACCACTGCCACCCTGGCCGACCTCGACCTGCCCGAGCCCACCACCGAGCGCGGCCGCAGCAACGGTGCGCTGGACGACCTGAGCAGCTTGCTGCTCGGCTACGACGTCGAGGACGATCAGCGTCCGGCGTTGCTCGCCGCTCATCTGGCCTCTCGCGCCAACGGTGCGCCCGCGGACACGCTGCGCACCGAGATGGACCTGCTGTCGCTGTTCACCGACTTCGCCGAGCTCAGCCGCAACCGACCGGCCGGTGACGAGCCGTCCACCGAGCTGCGCGTGCACAGCTCACGGGAGTACTTCCACACCTACCTGCGCAGCCTCGACCCCGACCGGGGCGCACTCCCGGACCACTTCCGCGACAAGCTGCTGCGGGTCCTCGCGCACTACGGAGTCACCGACCTCGAACGTACGCCGGAGCTCGAGCGTGCGGTGTTCCGGATCTTCCTCGCCCAGCAGCATCCCTCCGACGTGGACGTCGCGATCGGGGTGCTGCAGCGCTGGCTCGGCGACCCGCCGCCGGCGTCGGAGGACGCCGCTGCGGTCCGAGCACTGCTCGAGCGGATGGTGCGCGCCACGCAGCTCCGGTTCGCGGTGGTCGGCGACCTGGCCCGCTCGGTCCGGTTCGGCTGGTTCGACCAGCCGCTGGTCGATGACGAGCGCCGCGCGGTGCTGGAGGGCGTACCGGCCGAGGTTGCCGCCCTCACCGACCCGGACGCCCCCGACCGGGCCGCCCGCATCGACGCGCTGGCAGCTGTCCCGGAGCCACTGGTCGGCTTCCTCCGGGACCGGCTGGTCGAGGGTCTTCCCGAGCGCGAGCCGCTGTTGGAGGTGCTGATCCGGCGCCACTACCGCGACTACCACCTGCACGACCTGACCGTCACCGGCACTGGCGATGGCACAGACGATGGCGGCGGACGCCCGGTCGCGCAAGCCGAGTACGCCACGGACGAGAAGGGCGCGACCCGCGTCGTGTCCACCATCGGCGACGTGACGGAGCTCGCCCACCCCGACGGCCAGCTCGGTGCCGCCATCACCTCGGCGCTCTCCTCAGACCACGACGACGTCGTCGAGATCTACCTGCGCTGGACCGACGCGCCCGCCGATCCGGACCTCGCGTCGTCCGAGCTCGCCAAGATGCTCGCCGGCCACGAGTTCGCCCGTCGCGCCCGCCGTGTCTCGATCGCGGTCTGCCATGCCGCGCCGCAGCCGATCGACTACTTCACCTACCGCCACCACGCAGACGGCGCCCCTCAGACCCCGACCGCCGAGCTGGTCGAGGACAGTCTGGTCCGAGGGATGCACCCGATGGTCGGTCGCAGGCTCAACCTGTGGCGTCTCAGCGAGTTCGACGTCACCAGGCTCGCCGCGCCCGACGACGTACTGCTCTACGAGTGCGTCGCCCGGGCCAACCCGGCCGACCGCCGGCTCGTCGCGGCTGCCCAGGCCCGCCAGCTCGCCGTGGTCCGCGACGACGAGGGCCGTGTGATCGCGCTGCCGCACGTCGAGCGTGCCGTGGAGAACTGTCTCGAGGCGATCCGCCGCGTACGCACCGCCCGGGGCCGCGAGGGCACCAAGCTCGACGTCAACCATGTGTGGGTGACGGTGTGGCCCGTGGTCGAGGCGGATCTCGACCAGATCACCGCGCTCCAGAGCAAGATCACCCCGCTCAGCGAGGGCGCCGGGATCGAGGAGGTGCTCGCGCAGGGCCGCGTGGCCGGGCGCGACGGCGGCGACCCGACCCCACTGGCCATCCGCTTCCACGCCAAGCCAGGCGCTGGCGTCGTAGCCGACGTCATCGAGCCGCCCACCGAGCCGCTCGCCCCGCTGGACGAGTACGCCGCCAAGGTGCTGCGCGCCCGACGCCGCGGCCTCGTCTACCCCTATGAGCTCCAGCGCGCCCTGGCCGGGAGCGGCACGGTCGTCGAGC
>JALZDD010000845.1 GCA_030862715.1 Actinomycetota bacterium
CTTCTACGTGGGCTCGCTGGTGCTGCTCGCGCTGCTGCTGCCCTACACGTCCTACCGGGCCGACGAGACCCCGTTCGTGACGTTCGTCGACCAGCTCGGGATCGCGAACTCCGGCACGGTCATGAACCTCGTGGTCTTGACCGCGGCGCTTTCCTCGCTCAACGCCGGCCTCTACTCGACCGGGCGCATCCTGCGGTCCATGGCCATGAGCGGGAGCGCCCCGACCTTCACCGCGCGGATGTCGCGGAACGGGGTGCCGTTCGGCGGGATCCTGCTGACCGGCAGCATCACGCTACTCGGCGTCGGCCTCAACGCGATCGTGCCGGGCCAGGCGTTCGAGATCGTGCTGAACATGTCGGCGCTCGGCATCATCGCGTCCTGGGCGACCATCGTGATCTGCCAGATCCAGCTCTACCGGCGCTGGAAGAAGGGTCTGATGTACCGGCCCGAGTTCCGGCTGTGGGGATCACCGTGGACCGGCTACGCCACCCTCGTGTTCCTCGCGACCGTCCTCGTGCTGATGGGCTTCGACTACCCGATCGGGACCTGGACGCTCGCCACCCTGGTGATCATCATCCCGGCGCTGATGATCGGCTGGCGGCTCGTCCGCGACCGTGTCCAGCAGATCGCCATCGAACGCGAGGGCTACACCGGCGCGATCCCGATCAGGGCGGAGCGTCCGCGCTCCGACGAGGACGGGCCGAGCAGCTGATCCTGGTCAGGCGACCGGACCCTCACCGAGGGTCACGGTGGCGGAGTGGGCCTCGTCGGCGGCATCGGTCCAGCTGACCGAGATCTCGTCGCCGGGCTCGTGGCCGCCGAGGACAGCGGTGATGTCGTCGATGCTCGCCACGGCGGTCCCGCCGACCGAGGTGATCGTGCTGCCCTCGGTGATCCCGCCGGCCGCGGCGGCACCGTCCTCGACCACACCGACGACCAGCGTCGACCTGGTCGTGTCGACCTGCACCCCGAGCGCGGCGGCCGAGCCACCGATCTCGACGTCGCCCGACTCCTCCCCGGCGAGGATCTGGGCGGCGATGTCGAGCACGGTGTCGATCGGGATGGCGTAGCCGGAGATCTCCGCTGACCCTGAGGTCGCGGCGACGTTCATCCCGATGACCTCGCCGTCCTCGTCGAGCAGCGCGCCGCCGGAGTCGCCGGAGACGACATCGGCGTCCGTCTGGATCAGGCCGCTGAGGTCGGAGGCGGTGCCGTCCTCGTTGTTGACCGTGATCGCGGTGCTCGGGTCGGTGACCATACCGTCGGCAGCCGAGAGCGAGCCCTGGCCCTCGGCGTTGCCGACCGAGGTGACCTCCTCGCCCTGGGTCGCGGCGTCCCGGTCGGTCGCGACCGTCGAGAGCCCCGAGGCGTCCTCGAGCTGCAGCACCGCGACGTCATGGACGTCGTCGTAGCCGAGGACCGTCGCGGCGTACCTCTCCCCCGTGCTCGGGTCCGTCGCAGTGATCGAGGTGGCGCCCTCGACGACGTGGTGGTTGGTCACGACGATCCCGTCGCGGGTGAGCGTGAGCCCCGTGCCCGCGCCCTGCCCGCTGCCGTAGCCGACCGTGGTGTTGATCAGCACCACGCCGGTCGACTCGGCGTCGGTCGCGGGCTCGGAGTCGACCGTCGGGGTGCCGAGGCTCTGCCGGTAGGGGGCCACGATCCCGCCGCCATAGGCGCCGTCGTAGCCATAGCCGTACCCGGGACCGGACTGGGCCGCGTATGTCCTGGTGGCGCCGACCGCGGCCACCGCGAGGGCCGGGGTGGCGAGCGGGATCGCGACGAGCGGGATCGCCAGGGCGGCGACGAGAGAGCGACGAATTCGGCGGGAGCGGGACATCGGGTCCTCCTTGAGGCGGTTGATGCCTCAAGATTCCGCCCGCCCGCTGTGGGCTTCCTGTGAGGAAGGCACGGACTGGCTGGGAATGTCAGCGCGGCTCGGAATGAAGCTGCGCCGGATGGGGTACCTCTGGGCATGCCCGAACCCACCCCACAGCAGGTCGGCGGTACCCCGTCATCAGTCGCGGGCCCGCAACGCGTCGGCGCCGAGCTGAGCGATCGGATCCAGTCTGGTGACCTCCCGAGTGTCCAGGTCGACCATCACCGCGGTGTCGGCGGGAACCGGGGTCCAGTCGGGCTGATCGAGGCCACTGGAGACGATCTCGAGGCCGCGGTCGGTCCTGCGGTAGTCCATCGCGAAGTATTCCGTGGTGTGTCGAGGCGGGATGTCGCCCTCTTCGTCGAAGAGCTCGCGCAGCGCGCGCAGGGGCGAGTCGGCACGCGAGTTGATGTGGATCGCGAACATGTGCGTCCGGGTGAGCATCAGCGCGTTCAGGCTGCATCGCGGGAACTTCTGGACCAGCGTGGCCAGCGCTCGGGTGACGCCCTCGGCCTCGTCGCCGTACTTCTCGACGTTCTGGTGCACGAAGTGGAAGTAGCGCTCGCTGTCGGTGTCACCGCGCAGCCGCATCCGGGACTCCGGGGTCAGCAGCGCCTCGAGATCGGCGATCGGCGAGATGTGGCCGTTGTGCGCGAACGCCGCGCCGTCGGTCAGGAACGGGTGCGTGTTCTCCGGACGTACGTCGAGCCCGCCCGTCGCCCAGCGAAGATGCACGAAACCGGCGTGGGAGAGCGGGGCCTCGACGAGCCTGCGATAGGTGTCGTCGATGTCCGCCGAACGCGGCGAGCTCGTCGTGCAGGTGCCCTCGGGCGTGTGCCAAGACATCCCCCAGCCGTCGGAATGCACGGAGGTGAGCGAGGTGAACGCGGCCAAGCCCTCCTCCCCGAGCAGGTCGGCTACGGCACACGGGGACTCGGTCACATATCCGAACAGGCGACACATCGTCGAGTTGCTCCTTCCAGAGGCAGGTGTGAGCAGTGAAAAGCCACTATTCGAGCAGTACCCATCACCAGCTCAGGACAGTCGGTGTCGAGGAGGAGCTCCTCCTCGTCGACGCCGAGACCGGCGCGCCGCGATCGGTGGCCAGCGAGGTGCTGCGGGTGGCGCGGCAGCACGGCGACACCGAGGTCGAAGCCGGTGAGGCCGGTGGCTCGGTGGGACCGGAGATGCAGGAGCAGCAGGTCGAGACCGACACTCCGGCAGAGGAGTACCTCGGGCTTCTCGAGCAGGACCTGCGGCAGTGGCGCGACAAGGCTCGTTCGGCCGCCGCCGAGGCGGGGGCGCTGATCCTGGCCAGCGGCACGACCCCGTTGCCGGTGCGTCCCCGGACCTTCGACAGCGAGCGCTATGCGGCGATCACCGAGCAGTTCGGGCTCACCGCCACCGAGCAGCTCACCTGCGGCTGCCACGTGCACGTCTCGGTCGACTCCGACGACGAGGCCATCGGGGCGCTCGATCGGATCCGCCCCTGGCTGCCGGTGCTGCTCGCGGTGAGCGCCAACTCGCCCTTCTGGCAGGGCGGCGACTCAGGCTATGCGAGCTACCGGTCCCAGGCGATGACCCGGTGGCCGACGAACGGTCCGACCGAGATCTTCGGCAGCGGCCAGGCGTACGCCGACCATCTGCGTCGGCTCGTCGACACCGGAGTGCCGCTCGATGAGGGCATGGCGTACTTCGATGCCCGGCCGTCGCGCCACTATCCGACGCTCGAGATCCGGGTCGCCGACGTCTGCCTCGACTATCGCGACGCCGTGCTCGTCGCCGCACTGGCGCGGGCGCTGGTCGACACCGGAGCCAGGGAGTGGGCCGAGGGCCGGCCGCCCGATCCTGTCTCGGTGGCCGTGCTCCGGCTCGCCATGTGGCAGGCAGGCCGGCACGGGATCACCGGCGATCTGCTCGACCCGCGGACCCACCGCCCGAGGCCGGCTCGTGAGGTGGTGGAAAGCCTGCTCGAGCACATCGGCCCGGCGTTGCGCGACAGCGGAGACCTGGTGCGCGTCGAGAAGGGCATCGGCCGGATCTTCACCGGCGGCACCGGCTCCTCGACCCAGCGACGGATCCACGATGAGGAGGGCCGCCTCGACCGAGCAGTGGTCCGGCTGGCCGAGCTCACCTGAGTTTTCCCACCCCTGAACAGGAGGCACCTGCTGTCATGATCCGCTTCGGTCATCTCGACATCGACTTCGACGATCGAGTGCTCACCCCGCGTACCTGGACCGTCCGTCAGTCCGAGTGGGCGGCCAAGCTGGCAGCGGAGCTGCCGGACGGGCCGATGCTCGAGCTGTGTTCCGGCGCCGGTCAGATCGGTCTGCTCGCGGCCGCGCTGACCGGCCGCAGCCTGGTGTGCGTCGACGCCGATCCGGTCGCCTGTGAGTTCGCCCGTGCCAACGCCGAGCGCGCCGGGCTGGCGCACCTGGTCGAGGTACGCGAGGGCAGCATGGAGCACGCGCTGGACCCGGACGTGCGCTACTGGATGGTGATCGCGGACCCGCCGTGGGTGCCCACGGCCCAGGTCGAGCGGTATCCCGAGGACCCGCTGATGGCCATCGACGGTGGCATCGACGGGATGCTGGTCGCCGAGAAGTGCCTGGCGACGACCGCCCGGCACCTCTCCCCCGGCGGCGCGGCCGTCCTCCAGCTCGGCACGACCGGGCAGTCCGATCGGGTGCTGGAGATGGTCGAGGGCAGCGACCTGACGATCGAGGAGGTCCGCGACTCGCCGGGCGAAGGGGTGCTCGTGCACATCGCCCGGGCGCCGCGGCCGAGCATGTCGGATCCGGCTGTCGGGTACCGGACGGCGTGAGGGAAAGGTGGGCTACATGCTGCCGAAGTCGCGTGGCACCCTGAGTGCCGCTGTGTTCACCGCGCTGCAGAGCGGCGCCACCGCTGACCTGGAGCCGACTCCGGAGTCGGTGGAGGACGCCCAGATCACTCTGTGGGCGCTCTACGAGCTCCACTACCGGGGCTTCGACGAGGTCGATGGCGACCTCGAGTGGGACGCGGACCTGCTGCGTCTGCGCCGCGGTCTGGAGAGGTCGTTCGAGTCCGAGCTGCGTCGGCGCTGGGAGCACAGCGGCTTCCAGGAGGATCGCGAGCTGGACCTCCCCGGTCTGGTCTCCCGGCACGACGGACCCTCGCTGGCACGGTTCGTGCAGCGACGGGCCGACCGGGAGCAGGTGCTCGAGATCCTCAAGCACCGCTCGCTCTACCACCTCAAGGAGGCCGACCCGACCAGCTGGGTCGTTCCCCGGCTCGACACCCGGCCCAAGGCCGCGATGATGGAGATCCTCTTCGACGAGTACGGCGACGGTGACCCGAACCGGCTGCATCACCACCTGTTCCGCCGCGGCATCGAAGCGGCCGGCCTGCGTACCGACCACGCCTGCTACGTCGACGAGGCGCCGGTCGAGATCCTCGAGATGAACAACGCGCTGTCGCTGTTCGGGCTCCACCGCCGGCTCCGTGGAGCGGCGCTCGGCCACTTCGCCGCGTTCGAGTCGACCAGCTCGGTGCCTTCGCGTCAGCTCGCCCAGGGGCTGCGTCGTCTGGAGTTCCCCGACGAGATGGCGGCCTACTATGACGAGCACGTGGAGGCCGACTCGGTCCACGAGCAGGTCGCCGTGCGCGACGTCTGCGGCTCGTTCGTGGAGGAGAACCCGAGCGAGCGCGACCAGGTCTTCCTCGGCGCATTCACCTGCCTCGACCTGGAGGCTCGCTACGCCCGGACGATGCTCGCCCAGTGGGGTGCCTCATGACCGACTTCGAGCACGCCTCGATCGTGCTGTGCCCGGCCGGGCCGATGCTGCTGCGTGGGAAGCACGAGATCCAGGACGCCGACGGAAAGGTCCACCGCACGGTGCGCCCGGTCAGCGCGGTGTGCATGTGCGGCGGATCCGCGATCAAGCCCTGGTGCGACGGTACGCATCGGCTGCTGGCCGCGAAGGCGCGCGACAGCGACGAGACCAGCGGGTGAGAGGAGCCCCTGGTGGTTCGACTTCGTCGGGTCTCGACGGAGGAGCCGGGGTGGACCCGCCGTCGCGCAGGTCGCGGCTTCGTCTACCTCGACGACGCCGGTGACCGATTGCCGGACGACGCGATCGAGCGGATCCGCGCTTTGGCCATCCCTCCCGCATGGGAGGACGTCTGGATCTGTCCTCGTGAGAACGGGCATCTTCAGGCCGTCGGGACCGATGTGGCCGGGCGCCGCCAGTACCTCTATCACCCCGAGTGGCGGGCGAAGCGCGACCAGGAGAAGTTCGAGCGGGTGCTGGAGCTCGGGGCCGTCCTGCCCCGCGTACGCGAGCGGACGGAGCGGGATCTCACCTCCGCCGGGATGAGCGATGCCCGAGCATCAGCACTCGCGGTGCGCCTGCTGGATCTGGGGTGCTTCCGGATCGGCAGCGACGCCTACGCCGACGAGAACGGTGGCTTCGGCCTGACGACGCTGGAGCGTCGCCACGTACGCAAGCGGGGCGACGCCTACGTCTTCGACTTCACCGGGAAGTCCGGCGTCCACCACTCCATCAGCATCGACGACCCGCTCTCGGTCGAGGCGATCGCGCAGCTGCGTCGTCGCCGCGCCGGCTTCGAGGAGCTCCTCGCCTACCGCCAGGGCCGGCGCTGGCAGCGGCTGACGCCGGCCATGGTCAACGACTACATGCGCGAGCTGAGTGGCCTGGAGGTGTCGGCGAAGGACTTCCGGACCTGGCACGCCACCGTGCTCGCGGCGCTCGCGCTGGCCGAGGACCCGCACGCCGCGGGGCGCTCGACCCCCACCGCCAGGTCCCGCCGCAAGCAGCAGGTCGCCGCGATCAAGGAGGTCGCGGAGTATCTCGGGAACACACCGACGATCGCCCGGAACTCCTACGTCGACCCGCGGGTGCTCGAGCTGCATGAGCAGGGGCGCACGATCCGTGTACGCGACGGCGTGAGCAAGGACCCGCAGGCGCGCCAGGCCGCGGCCGAGCGCGCTGTCCTGCGCCTGCTGACGCAGGACAGCTGAGGCACCGGGCCCGGCGTACGCCCAGGGTCAGCCCTCGACCCCGGTGGCGTCGTGCGATGCACCCACCGGCTTGCTCTCAGGCGATCCACGTTGCCTGAGGTAGATCGCGAGCACCGCCATGGAGCCCACCGCCAGCAACTCCGACTGCCAGTTCTGAAGCGTGCGAGCCCAGAAGTCCGAGTGCATCAGATAGCTGCCCCACGGGATCGGGTCGCGGAGCTGCTGCAGCCTGGACTCGTTGTACGAAGCCCACCCCGCCACCGACTGGACCAGCCATGACATCAGAAAGATGGCCCCCATGGTCATACCGAGGGACCGGGAGTAGAGCGCGGTCCGCAGGCCGCCGGCCCGGGCCAGCTTGGGCGAGTCAGGGCGGGCGTACGCTCCGACCTTCTGTTGCTCGTCGGACTCCTGGCCGGCGTCCTTCAGCGGCTTGGATTCCGGGGAGCCTCGTTGCACGAGCCAAACCGTGAGCATGATGAAGAGCAGGAACTGGAGATACTCGCTCTGCCAGTTCTCCGTCACGTCCACGGCGAAGCTCGCCGAGGCGAGGTACCGACCCAGCGAGATCTGGTGCAGGCCCTCCGCGAACAATTCGTCGTTCAGCTGGTGCCAGCCTGCGAATGCCTGGCCGACGAGGCTGGCCAGGAAGAGCGCCCCGAAGACGAGGCTGAGGGAGTTCTCCTTCAGAAACCGGCGCATCGGTGCTCCTCACACGTGTCTCAGGGCGATGATCAGCGAATAGAGCAGCCCGACGCAGATGACCGTTAGATAGACGACGTACATGACTCGCATCTCAGCCTCCGTGCAGGGCGCAGTCGTAGGGCTTGGGGTGCTGCGGCGTACAGCCGGCCGCGAACATCCGCCAGCCGTCGGCGAACCGGGTCAGGAACAGGGTCTCGCCCTGGTAGCGCACCTCGGCCATGGTCCCGAAGACGTCCACATCGTCCGGGGCACCCGGATCGGGCAGGTCCTCCTCGGCCAACGCACCGTCGCAGGGCTTCTTGGCCGCAGACTCCAGCTCGGATCGCGTCTCCGGAGCCAGCAGCGCGCACGCCTGAGCCCAGTCCTGGGTGGCGACCGCGTCCTGGAAGGCGGCGGCGCTGTCGCGCACCGCCTCGTCGTGTCCCGAGCCGCATCCGGTGAGGACCATCGGGAGGAGCAGCGCCAACGCCGTGAACCACCACCGCATACGGACCCCTCAGCCGTGGGCGGCTCGTGCCGCGCCCGCCTCCGTGGCCTCACCGCTGGTCTGCAGCTGACCGCCCTGGTCCTCCAGGTGTGCGCGGACGAACCAGTGGAAGAGCTCGAGCTGCTCGACCTGGCCGATCAGGATGTCCTGGGTCACCAGATCGATGTCGTCGAGGGTCTTGATCGCCTCTCGGTAGGAGCCGATCACGCCCTGGTAGGTGACGTCGAGCGCGGCGAGATGCTCCTGGGTGGTGGCCCGGCCGATGCTGTAGTCGTTCCACTCCCGCTCCTCGACCAGCGCGCCCGGGGTGCCTCGCGGGGCACCACCCAGGGTTGCGATGCGCTCGGCGAGCGCATCGGCCATCGCGCGTACCGCGTCGACCTGCGGGTCGATCATCTGGTGGACCGCGATGAAGTGGGGTCCCACGACGTTCCAGTGCACGTGCTTGAGGGTGAGCTGGAGGTCGTTCGTCGCGTGAAGGCGCGACTGCAGCAGGCCGATGGTCGTCCGCGCAGCATCCTCGTCGAGGCCCGGGATCGTGTAGTGCAGCTTGTCGGTCGTCATGCCGCAACCGGTACCCATAGCCGCCCGATTCATACAAGTACACGGGTGCGAATAAACTTCTCCGCGTGTCCGCACTTCTGAGCTCGCCGTCTCGCGTCTACCGGATCGTCGCCACCGCCGAGGCGGTGACCTGGGCCGGGCTGCTCAGCGGCATGTTCCTGAAGTACGTCACCGAGACGACCGAGCTGGGAGTGAGCATCTTCGGGATGCTGCACGGGATCGTGTTCATCACCTACTGCGTGACGACGATCGTGATCGCGATCGACCAGCGCTGGTCGATCGGCCGGCTGGTCGCCGGTCTCGCCTCCTCGATCCCGCCGTTCCTCACCCTATGGTTCGAGCGCTACGCCGAACGCCGCGGCCTGCTCGCCCCGACGTGGCGACTGATCGACGAGTCCCCCAGCCGTCCTGTCGAGCGTCCGCTCGCCTGGCTCCTCCGCAACCCGGTCCGCGGCCTGGCCGCCGGCCTCGCGAGCGTCGCCGCGCTGACCGTGGTCGCGCTCATCGCCGGGCCGCCGGTCGGCTGAGCCCGGGCCGCACCGCGCGGCCGAATCACCTCGCGGCGTCGGCGATCTGGACCTCGCCGCGGCGTACGACCTCTCCGCAGGCCTTGCAGGCCAGCACGGGGTGAAACTCCGCGCCACAGGAGTGCTCGAACCTCGCCGGCGGGCCATCCTCGCCGGCCAGGTGACGGTCGCCGAACTCGCGCATCGTCTCGATGATCGGCGCGAGCGAACGTCCGAGGTCGGTCAGGTGGTACTCGAACCTCGGCGGGCGCTGCTCGTACTGGATCCGAGTCACCAGTCCGT
>JALZDD010000846.1 GCA_030862715.1 Actinomycetota bacterium
GGCCCTTCGGGCCACTTACCATCCACAGATGCGACGCCGTTTGCTCACCGCGAAACCGCATCTGACCAGGGTAAATAGGTGTTCATCAGGGGTTGAAAGTAGTAAAATCAAACCCATCACAGCACACCTCTGAGGGGAGAACGCGATGAGTCTCAAGGGCGGGATCGACCACTGGGGCACCAACCCCGGCGACGCGATCGACGCTGCCCTCAAGGCTATCGAGACCGCCCTCCAAGAACTGCTGACCACCGATCCCGCCTACTGGCGCACGGACCAGAAGAAGGACCTGCTCGAACGACTGGAGAAGTTCCAAGCCCAACAAGCCGCATTGAAGTTCCGGGTGCTGGCCGCTGCCGGCGACATCGCCGAAGAGACCGGCGCGAAGGACGCCTCGGGGTGGATGCGAACTGAACTGCTTGTCGACAAAGGCGTGGCCCGCTCGCAGATCAAGCTCGCCGCCGGGATCGCGAAGTACGACCTCGTCGCTGATGGCCTGGCCGAGGGTGTGGTGTCCCAGGACAAGGCGAGGGTGATCACCCAAGCCCTCGACGCCATCGAGACCGACCCTGCCGCCAGCCGCGAGGACCTGGTCCTCGCCGAGAAGCTGCTCGTCGATCACGCCACCCGGCTGACTGCGAACGAGTTGAAGATCGTCGGACGACGGATCCTGGCCGAGATCGACCCCGAACGATTCGAACAGGCTGAAGCCAAAGCCTTGCAGCGGGAGGAGGAGCACGCCCAACGGCGCACCTTCTTCCAGTCCCGCGACAACGGTGACGGCACCATCGACATCCACGCCCGTGTCTCTCGCGCGGTCGGCATGAGGCTGCGCACCCTGTTGGACTCGCTGGCCCAGCCGAGGAAGCTCTCCGCCGAAGACAAGGGCCGCAAAGCCCCCTACGACCGGCTCCTGGGCCAGGCCTTCGCCCGGGTCATCGAGACCTACGACGTCGACCAGCTCCCCAGGCACGGTGGCCACGGCACCACCGTGTTCATCACCATGAGCGTGGAGGACCTCCGCAACGACCTCGGCACCGCCGCCCTCGGGTTCGACGGGGAGCAGATCAGTGCTGCCGAGGCCCGCCGGATGGCGTGCAACGCCGATCTGATCCCGGTCGTCCTCGGCACCGACTCTGAGATCCTCGACTTCGGGCGAACAGCGAGATTGGCGTATCCGGTCCAACACCGGGCACTCCGGTTACGCGACAAGTGTTGCCAAGCCGAGGACTGCGACGCCCCAGCCGCCTGGACCGAGGCCCACCACCTGAAACCCTGGTCCGAAGGCGGCCTCACGAATCTGGCGAACATGGTCCTGCTCTGCTCCAGCGACCACCGCCGAATCCACGATCCCAACTACGGGTATGAGCGACTCCCGGATGGCCGGATCCGGTTCACCCGGCGTACCTGAGCACGCTGATCCAGGACGTGCTGGTCCGGGACGGATGGCATGCGTCGCCGTGTCCTGCGGCCATCGAAGTCTGCCACGTGAAGATGGCTGATCTGCGTTCGTTGCGCGGCGCTGTCTCGTGCCACGCCTGGGGGTGGCCAGCTTGGTCTGCGATGGCTTCGTCGGGCGGGCTGATCTGGCCCGCCGCGTTTGGCGGTGCTGCCAGTCTCGGCGTGTGTTCGCCGCCAACCGATGAACCTTCCCGTCTGCCAGCGCGAGCTTTCCGAGACCGGCGTGGTCAGCAGTCAGTTGAGGCGGCATCCTCCGTCACGCGCACACTCGATTGGTCGGCCCTCCAGATCAGTCGATCCTGCCTGGGTCTCCTTCGGCCGCAGCCCACGGCCCCGCTTGTGAAGCGTTCACAAGGTGTCATCGTCTTGTAAAAGCACGAGGAGGCCCTCCGCCGCCAGGAGCCACCGGCCAGAGATCCCAAGCCCGTACCCCACCAAAAGGAATCCGCACCAAACCCCGCCGCCGACCCGATAGACAGCCAAAATTCTCGACAGGTCCCGGTGCCAAGGCGATGTATCGAGCTTGTCGAGATGACCGCGAAGCGGCCGGCGAAACCGGCGGCCGAAGGCCGTCCTTGACTCCGAGGTTCGGCGAGAACACCATCCGTAACGGGTCGGCGGCCCTAGCCACGAAGACACATGCGCCCGCTTAGGCTGTGCCGGGTGAGGATCTTGGTGACAGGCGGCGTTCGCTCAGGGAAGTCGCGGCATGCGGAGTCGCTGCTCGCGGCTGCGCCTACGGTGGCGTACGTCGCGCCGGGGCCGACGGTCGAGGAGGAGCCGGATCCTGACTGGGCAGCGCGGCTGGCTTCGCATCGGGCACGGCGGCCGTCGGAGTGGCGCACGGTCGAGTCGCGGGATCTCGCGGGGGCTTTGGTCGAGGGGTTGACCAACGGCGACGCGGTGATGGTCGACTGCTTGGGCACCTGGCTCACGGCCGTCATGGACTCACGTGGACTGTGGGAGGCCACCTCGGAGGAGGCGACCGCGGCGGTCTCGGCGCTCGTTGAGGACGCGGCCGAAGTGCTCGAGCAGCAGAACGGCGATGTGGTGCTGGTGACCAACGAGGTCGGCCTCGGGGTCGTGCCGGCTCATCGCTCGGGCCGCCTCTTCCGCGACCTGCTCGGACTGGTCAACCAGCGGCTGGCCGCGGCGTGCGACGAGGTGCACCTCGTCATCGCCGGACGAGTCTTGAAGCTCTAGCCGGTGCTCAGGGTGACCAGGATGGTCGCCAGTGCAGCCTCGACGGCCGCACCGAAGACGTCGCCGGTCACTCCCCCGAACCGCTTGACGGCCCGGACCAGGACCACCGCGACGACCAGGGCCGCGAGCACGGCGGCCGCTGCGCCCCGCCACCAGCCGATGCCGGCCCACCACGCGGCCGCCGCCAGCGCGGCTCCCGACGCCACCCAGACAACAGCGGCGAGGGCCGGTGGGACGGTCTGCGTGAACGTGTGCCCGAGGCCGTCCTGGCGTGCGGGCTGCACGCCGCGTACGCAGCACAGGGACAGCGCCGCGCGTGACGCGCAGACCGTGACAAGGACGAGAAGAGCCAGGCGGAAGCCGCCTTCACCTCCCAGCACGGAGGCCAACCCCGCGACCTGGAGACCGAGGACGAGGACGATCGCGGTGACACCGGCGGGGCCGGAGGTGCCGGACTTCATGACCGCCAGCGAGCGCTCGCGGTCGTAGGAGGCGGCCATGCCGTCGACCGTGTCGGCGAGACCGTCGAGGTGGAGCGCGCGGTTGCCGGCGACCACGACGCCGATGGCGAGCAGGGCGGTGACCAGGTGCGGTAGCCCGACGAGCTGCCCCAAGAGTGCGATAGCGGCAGCCCCCAGCGCGAGCGGCAGCGCCGCCAACGGCGCCACCGCCATCGCCACCGCGGCGCAACGGCGATCGACGTGCTCGGGAGGAGGCACGGGCATCGCGGTCAGCGTGCCGACCGCGAGACGCCAGGCGTCCCGCGCGAGCATCAGGCAGGGTCTCCTGGAGCGAGCTCGGAGAGCAGGGCGACGTCGCGCAGCAGTGCGACCGCGCTACGGACGACCGGGACGGCGGCGACAGCTCCGGAACCCTCGCCGAGGCGCAGTCCCAGATCGAGCAGCGGCTCGAGGCCAAGCTTCTCCAGGGCCATCGAC
>JALZDD010000856.1 GCA_030862715.1 Actinomycetota bacterium
GGGGCTCTCGACATCTAGACTCCGGACGCGCGCGATCTGTGACATCCCCGGCGGCGTACGATTCCCTTCCGTGGCTGACGTTGAGTTCCGGTACTCCGACCTCCTCCCGACCGGCAAGGACGACACTCCTTACCGCTTGATCACGAGCGAGGGGGTGGAAGAGATCGAGGTCGACGGGCGCAAGTTCCTCAAGGTCGACCCCGAGGCGATCCGCCGGCTGACCGCCGAGGCGATGAAGGACATCAACCAGTACCTTCGCCCGGCCCACCTCAAGCAGCTCCGCAAGATCATCGACGACCCCGAGGCCTCCGGCAACGACCGCTTCGTCGCCCTCGACCTGCTCAAGAACGTCAACATCTCCGCCGGCGGGATCCTGCCGATGTGCCAGGACACCGGCACCGCGATCGTGATGGGCAAGAAGTCCGAGGGTGTGCTGACCGGCGCCGACGACGCCGAGACCGTCAGCCGCGGTGTCTTCGACGCCTACACCAAGCTCAACCTGCGCTACTCCCAGCTGGCGCCGCTGACCACGTACGAGGAGAAGAACACCGGCTCCAACCTGCCCGCGCAGGTCGAGATCTACTCGACCACCGAGGGCGAGAACGGCCCGGAGTACAAGTTCCTCTTCATGGCGAAGGGCGGCGGCTCGGCCAACAAGTCGTTCCTGTTCCAGGAGACCAAGGCGATCCTCAACCCCGACCGGATCCTGACCTTCCTCGACGAAAAGATCCGCTCGCTCGGCACCGCCGCCTGCCCGCCGTACCACCTCGCCGTCGTCATCGGCGGGACCTCCGCCGAGTTCGCGCTGAAGACGGCCAAGTACGCCTCGGCCCACTACCTCGACAACCTCCCGACCGAGGGCTCGATGAGCGCCCACGGCTTCCGCGACACGGAGCTGGAGGAGAAGGTCTTCGAGCTCACCCAGTCCTTCGGGATCGGGGCCCAGTTCGGTGGCAAGTACTTCTGCCATGACGTACGCGTCGTCCGGCTCCCCCGCCACGGCGCCTCGTGCCCCGTGGCGATCGCGGTCTCCTGCTCCGCCGACCGCCAGGCGCTGGGCAAGATCACCCGCGACGGAGTTTTCCTCGAGCAGCTCGAGACCGACCCGGCGCAGTACATGCCCGACGCCGGCATGGCCGAGGAGATCTCGGCCGGCGAGGTCGTGGACATCGACCTGAACCAGCCGATGTCGGAGATCCTGGCGACGCTGTCGCAGCACCCGGTCAAGACCCGCCTGTCGCTGTCCGGACCGATGGTCGTGGCCCGCGACATCGCGCACGCCAAGATCAAGGAGCGCCTCGACGCCGGCGAGGAGATGCCGGACTACCTGAAGAACCATCCGGTCTACTACGCCGGGCCCGCCAAGACGCCCGAGGGGATGGCCTCAGGCTCCTTCGGCCCGACCACCGCCGGCCGGATGGACTCCTACGTCGAGCAGTTCCAGGCCGCGGGCGGCTCGATGGTGATGCTGGCCAAGGGCAACCGCTCCAAGGTCGTGGCCGAGGCCTGCGGGACCTACGGCGGCTTCTACCTCGGCTCCATCGGCGGCCCCGCGGCACGGCTCGCGCAGGACTGCATCAAGTCCGTCGAGGTGCTCGAATACCCCGAGCTCGGCATGGAGGCGGTCTGGAAGATCGAGGTCGAGAACTTCCCCGCCTTCATCGTCGTCGACGGCGAGGGCAACGACTTCTTCACCGACCCGAGCGGAACGACCACCGTCCCCCTGACCGGGATCCGGGTGCGCTCCAAGGAGCGCTGAGCGGGGGCCACACCCAATTCGCTGTCGCACTTCGTCTATCGGTCGTAGTATTCCTGCTATGCCCGATAGCGAGAGCACAACAGCGCTCACCGACCTAGCGCTCGACGTACGCGACCTGCGGGTGCGCTACGGCAGCAACGAGGTGCTCAAGGGCGTGACCTTCTCCGCCCGTCGCGGCGAGGTCGTCGCCCTGCTCGGCCCCAACGGCGCCGGCAAGACCACGACCATCGAGGTCCTCGAAGGATTCCGGATGCCGACCTCAGGCGACGTCTCGGTGCTGGGCTCCGACCCGGCACGGGGCGACGAGCGGTGGCGTGCGCGGGTCGGCGTGGTGCTCCAGTCATGGCGGGACCACAGCCGCTGGCGGGTGCGCGACCTGCTCGACTACCACGCGCGGTTCTACGCGCCGTACGCCACCGCTGAGGTCCCTCGCCCGTGGGACGTCGACGAGCTCCTCGCCGTCGTCGGCCTCACCGCCCACGCAGACCAGAGGGTGATGCGGCTCTCCGGCGGCCAGCGCCGCCGGGTCGACGTCGCGATCGGCATCGTCGGCCGTCCTGAGCTGGTGTTCCTCGACGAGCCGACGGCCGGCTTCGACCCGCACGCACGACGAGAGTTCCACGAACTCGTGCACCGGCTCTCCGACTTCGAGAACACGACCGTGCTGCTGACCACCCACGACCTGGCCGAGGCGGAGAAGCTCGCCGACCGGATCCTCGTGCTCGACCGCGGCACGATCATCGCCGACGGCAGTCCCGACAAGCTGGCCCTCGACCTCGCGACCAAGGCGGAGGTCCGCTGGACCGCCGGAGGCGAGCGGCACGTGCACGCGGTCGAGGACCGCGACCCGACCGAGTTCGTACGCCGCCTGCTCGCGACCGACCCCGACGTGACTGAGCTCGAGGTGAAACGGGCCAACCTCGAGGACACCTACCTGGCGCTCGTCCAGCGGGTCGAGAGCGGCCAGGCCGAGGAGCACGAGAAGCTGGAGGCGCTGTCATGATCACCACCGGGACGAAAGGTACGCGCGGCGTCGCCGTACGCGCCGGGCTGCACCGCGGGTGGCTGGAGACCAAGTATTCGCTGACCGACGTCGGGGACATCTTCTGGATGCTCCTGTTCCCGGTCAGCTTCACGGTGACGCTGCTGTTCATGCGCGGCAACACCGTGCCCGGCACCGACCTCGCACTGGGTGCGATGGTGCTGCCGAGCCTGATCGGGATGTCGATCGCCTTCGGCGGCCTCGCGGGCCCGGCGATGCAGATCGCCACCGACCGTGAGGACGGCACGCTGCTGCGGGCCAAAGCGACGCCCGACGGGATGCTCGGCTACCTGATCGGCAAGATCTGGTTCTTCGGGCTGACCACGCTGGCCAGCCTGGTGCTGCTCGCGATTCCCGCGCTGACGGTGATCGGCGACCTCCGGATCGACGGCCGCACGGCGCTGCTGCTCCCAGTCATCTTCGTCGTCGGCATGGTCGCGACCGTTCCGATCGGGTCGGCGCTCGGCTCGATCTTCAAGTCGAGCGCCCAGTCGATGCTGATCATGCTGGCCTCGATGCTGTTGATCGCGATCTCCGGCATCTTCTACCCGATCACCGCGATGCCCACCTGGCTGCAGTGGGTCGGGCAGATCTTCCCCTTCTACTGGCTCGGGCTCGGCACGCGGTCCGCGATGATGCCTGCGGGGGCGGAGACCGCGGAGATCGGCGACTCCTGGCGCACGGTCGAGATGTTCGGCGTCCTCGGCGTCTGGGCCGTGGTCGGCCTCGTGCTGGCACCGATCGTGCTCCGCCGGATGGCTCGCCGCCAGACCGGCTCCGCGATCGCTGCCGCGCGCGACAAGGTCATGACCAGGGGCTACTGACCTGTGGCCAACGAATCGGACACCGTCTACAACCGGATCGCGATGCTACGCGCCGAGCGCGGCATCTCCCGTCGGGAGCTCGCCGACGCCCTCGGCGTCCACTACCAAACCGTGGGCTACCTGGAGCGGGGCGAATACAGCCCCTCGTTGCATCTTGCTCTGCGGATCGCCGCCTACTTCGACGTCGCCGTCGACGTCGTCTTCGCCATCGAGCCGTTCAAGCGTCTCGGCGACTGATCCCATTCCTTCCGGAGCAGCCGAAGACCGGACGTCCGCCGGCGCTGAGCCTCGGCGATGCGGGGCGACCGGATAGGTTGATGGGCGCCGATCCCCGACGACGAGGAGACCCCATGCAGTGCCCCATCGACGGTGCCACCCTGGTGATGAGCGAGCGCCAAGGCATCGAGATCGACTACTGCCCGCAGTGCCGTGGTGTGTGGCTGGACCGCGGCGAGATCGACAAGATCATCGAGCGGTCCGTCGGCGCCCCGCAGCCCGGCGGCTACCAGCAGCCGCGCCAGGAGCAGCGCCAGGAGAAGCGCGACGAGCGACGCTATGACAAGCGGGAGTACGAGCGGCGCGACTATGACGACGACCGCCGCCAGGACAACCGACGCGGCCACCACCGCGAGTCCTGGCTGGGTGACCTCTTCGGCTGATCCTGCTGGAGGCCACGAACGTGCCTGACGGTCCCTGCGACACACCGACATCGGTG
>JALZDD010000869.1 GCA_030862715.1 Actinomycetota bacterium
GGCGCAGCCCTCCCGCCGGGGTCCAGACTCGCCGTCGAAGGCGTCAACATGACCTTCGGCAGCGCCCAGGTCCTGCGCAACGTCTCACTGGAGGTGCGACCTGGAGAGATTCACGCTCTCATCGGGCAGAACGGGTGTGGCAAGTCCACGCTCGCGAAGATTCTCACCGGTCTCTACCGCCCTGATGCCGGCAGCCGCGTGAGGGTCGACGGCGCCGCGCTACAGCTGCCGATCCGGCCGGACGAGGCTCGCGCGGCGGGTGTCGCGGTCGTGCACCAGAGCCTCGGCCTGGTCAACGACGCCACTGTTTTGGAGAACACCCGCCTCGGCCGACTCAAGGGCTCGCGTTTGCTCCGCCGGATCGACTGGAAGGCCGAGGCCGCGGCGACGAGGGCGGTCTTCGAGCGTCTCGGTCCGCACCGGATCCCGCTTGACGCCAGGGTCGGAGACCTGCACGAGGACGAGAAAGCGGTCGTCGCCATCGCCAGGGCCGTCCAGGACATCGACGACGGCGGCGGTCTCATCATCTTCGATGAGGCGACCCGCGCACTGGGCCGCGAGGCCCTCGAGAGGTTCTTCGCACTGCTCGACCGCATCGTCTCGACCGGAACGTCCGCGCTTCTCATCACCCACCGGCTCGAGGAGGTCGTCGAGGCGGCTGATCGGGTCACCGTACTGCGTGACGGTGAGGTCGTCGTCGCCGGTAAGGAGGTGGAAGGGATGACCAAGGCAGATCTCGCCCACCTGATGCTCGGCCGCGAGATCGAAGGTCTCGAGCACCCAACGTCGACCGTGGAGACCTCGGACGTCGCGCCGATCGTGGTGGACTCGCTCGTCGGACTGAACGTCCGAGAACTGTCCCTGCAAGTGCGGCCCGGCGAAGTCGTCGGCCTCACCGGCTTGAGCGGCTCCGGCCACGACGACGTCCCATACCTCATCAGCGGGGTCAGTCGCGCGACGAGCGGCACGGTCGTGCTTCCCGGAGCATCGATCGGTCTCAAGGGGCTCACGCCCGCGCGCGCGATCAGCAGCGGCATCGCGCTGGTCCCTGAGGGGCGTGACTCTGCCGGGCTCGCCGGGGAGATGACGGTGACCGAGAACATCTCCTTCCCACAGACCGCCGGCACGTCGAACTCGCGCAAGCTGAAGCCGCTCGACGGAAGCCTCGAGAACCATCGTGCCATCGACTGGATCGAGCGGCTCGACGTACGTCCTCCTTGGCCGCACGCGATGATCAAGAACATGAGCGGCGGCAACCAGCAGAAGGTGCTCCTGGCGAAGTGGTTGGCCACAGATCCGGCCCTGCTCGTGCTTCATGAGCCGACGCAGGCCGTCGACGTCGGCGCCCGCAAGACCATCGTCGAGGCGGTCCGTAAGGCGGCTCGCGACGGCAGAGCCGTCATCGTCGCCGGCTCGGACGAGAACGAGCTCGCGCTGCTGTGTGATCGCGTGCTCGTCTTCAACAAAGGCATCGTCGAGCGCGAGCTGACCGGGGACCTCACCCCATACGAAATCGTTGCAGCCATCTACACCGACGGGTCGCGCACCAAGCTCCGCCAGCGCCAGCCCACCGCATGACATCCAAGAACGCAAGAGAGAGATCCACATGACTGTCGTTGACATCAACATCCACCACCTCCCCGAGGACCTCTTCACCAACGAGGAGATCCTCAACGGCTTCCTCAACAGTGCTCCCCGAGGCTTCGGCGAGATCGCCAGGGTCTTCACGATGGAGGACGGCAAGAAGCAGCTGGTCCTGGAGAAGCCGAAGGGCTTCGCCAACCTCAACTACGTCGAGGGCGACTACTCGACCGAAGCCAAGCTGAAGGCGATGGACGACGCCGGCGTCGACTACGGCGTCATGCGCGTCCCGGTCTGGCAGGAGTGGCTCGGCCTCGAGACCTGCCGGGCGGTCAACGACAACGCAGCGAAGATCGTCTCCGAGTCCAACGGACGCCTTTTCGCGACCGCCTGCGTCCCGCCGTGGGGCGGCAAGGAGAACATCTACGAGCTCGAGCGTTGCCTCGACAACGGCGCGGTCGGCGTGCAGCTCGCCTGCCACTACGGCCAGCTCTACCTGGACGACGATGTGTTCAAGCCCTACCTCAAGGTGCTCAACGACAAGAAGGTCCCGGTCATCGTGCACCACACGCCGCTGCCGGTGGAATGGAAGTCGGTCATCGACTACCAGAACCTCCGTCGCGAGTACGGCCGGATCATCGATCAGGGCATCGCGGTCGGCCGCGAGCTCTTCAGCGGCATGTTCGATGAGTTCCCTGACCTCAAGTTCACCCACACCATGCTGGGAGGAAACTGGTTCGCATCGTCGGCGCTACTCACCCCGCACGCACCGAAGGCCGGGGAGGCGATGCAGCGACTCTCGACCACCGGTGGGGACAAGATCAAGCAGTACCTGGAGAACAACATCTTCTTCGACCTCACCCACCCGCACTCATGGGGCAAGACCCAGGTCGAGGCCGCGCTCGAGATCAGCGGCGCCGACCATTACATGTTCGGCTCCTCGTTCCCGGTCTTCCGCTCTTGGATGAGCCAGGGCGTGGAGTTCATCAAGAACGAGGTCGAGATCAGCGATGCGGACCGAGAGGCAGTGCTCTACGGCAACGCCAAGAAGATGTTCAACCTCCCGATCTGATCCGAACGCGAGCACCTGAACCCATGACCAGCACGCCTGATGAGGACATCGACGGCTTCTTCACGACCGCGCGCACCGAGAGTCGTGAGGAGGCCGTCGACCTCACCGATGACAGCTTCCGCGCTTTCCTGCTCGACCACGACGACCCCAAGCTCGCCGAGGTCCGTGGGATGACCTACGAGGAGTTCGCCCAGGACCGCTACAAGGCGCCGTTCCTACGAGACCTGCTGACCTATTGGGACAGCCTCTACCGTGAGCCGTTCACCGGGATCACCACGGACGGCCAGGTGCGGGAGGGTCTCTACTCCCTGCCGGCCGCCATGATGTCGTACACAGACGGTGGCCCGGCCGAGGCGGCCACCAGGCTCCTTGCGACGCTGACGCCGGGCGAGCTCGACGAGGTGCACTATGACATCGACGCTCCGCAGTGGAGGGCCTGGAGCAACCCGGAGTTCATGGTCTATCGGGTCGGTCTTCGCATGGAGGTCCTCACCAAGGACAAGACGAAGGCCATCCACGAGGTCCTTCGAGCGTCGATGAGCCCGGAAGGCTATGAGCGAGTCGCCGAGGCGATGGAGCTGAACGGCTACCTCGGCGAGATGGTCGATCTGCCGACGATCATGAACCGGCACAGCTACTGGTTCTCGATCTTTGGCGACCCCGACGCCGGTCGTCATGGGGATCCCTGGGGCTGGCAGCTCTTCGGGCACCACGTCGCGCTCAACTTCGTCTCTGTGGCGGGCCGGCATGTCATGGCACCGGTCTTCCTCGGGGGCGAGCCCGCGCTGTCGGAAGGTGCGCGCGAACCATTGTTCGAAGCACGAGAGATGTTAGCCCTGCAGCTTGCTGCCTCGCTCACAGAGTCACAGCGCGGCCGCGCCGTCGTCTTTGCTTCCGTCCTCGACCCGGCGATGCCGGAGGGTCGCCTGCACCCGGCCGATGAGCGGCATGTTGCCGGTGCCTTTCGCGACAACCGAGTCATCCCCTACGAGGGCATCGTGGTGATGGATCTCGATGACGCCCAGCGGGGGCTGGTGCGACGAATCGTTGCCGACTTCCTACTTCTCCTCGTCGAAGACCAGCGCGAGCTCACCCTCGCGGAATACGACGCCCACCTAGATGAGACCTGGTTTTCCTGGTACGGCGCGACAGACGGCTCGCAGCCGTTCTATTTTCGCATCCACAGCCCTGTGCTGATCGCGGAGTTCGACGACCACGCCGGAGTTTGGCTCACCAACAAGCTGCCTGCCCGTTTCCACGTACACACAACGTTGCGCCACCCGAACGGCAACGACTACGCCAAGGCGCTCATCGCGCAATGGCGCACGCGTGGGAGTGAGTCCTAATGACCTGCCTACATGCGGTCGTGCGGGAGTTCGGCCTCGTACTTCGTCACCGCCTCGATCGTGTTGATCTCGTGCTGTCTCGCGGCAGCTTCGATGGCCTCGGCCGACGAACCGGATCCGATGAGCTCAAGAATGCCCTCGTGCTCGGCGATCGCAGCGCGCGCACGCCCCGGGGCGTACCAGAACGCGGACTTCCGGATGATCTCGAGCCGGGCCCACTCGTTGTCGAGCATGTCGACAAGGCGGCGGTCGGGGCACCGACTGGCGAGCAGCTGGTGGAACTCGCGGTTGAGCCGACCGAATCGCGCCGGATCGAAGTCGGAGAGAGCCTCCTTCATCTGCCTGTCGAGCGTATGGGCCGCCGTCAGGTCGGTCTCGCTGAGATGCGGTGCCGAGAGCGCGGTCGCGTAGCCACCCAGGCGGGCCACGATGTGAAGCCCGTGCTGCCACGCATCAGTGTCGAACGTCGCCACCACGGCACCCACGTTGGGGACGATCTCGACCCAGCCCTCGGCCTCGAGACGGCGAAGCGACTCGCGCCACGGCACCGAGCTGATGCCGTGCTCTCGGACGAGCTGATCGATGACGAGGCGGTGACCGGGCCCGTAGGTGCCCTCCATGATCCGCTCCTTGAGTACCTGGAACGCCTGCTCGGTCTTGCTTGCCATGGAGCGCATCCAACCACGATTTCCTACACGATGCACCGGAAGCGAGCCTTTGTATGAGCACCGCACCCACCTCCGTCCTGACCCCAGCCCTCAGGGCGAAGCTCGAGACAGCGCCAGTCGCAGGCCTGTCGGCGCAGCTTCGACGTCGGGGGCTGGAGGGCGTCTTCATCGACGGCGTCCATGCCCTGGTGCCGGGACAGAAGTTCGTCGGGACCGCTCGAACGCTCCGTTTCGTGCCGTTCCGTGAGGACCTCTTCGCGAGCCACGGCGGCGGCTACAACGCGCAGAAGTCCACCTTCGACACCGTCGAAGCGGGCGAGGTCCTCGTGATCGAGGCGCGCGGGGAGACGGGATCGGCAACGCTCGGTGACGTTCTAGCGATCCGCGCCCATGCTCGTGGCGCGGCCGCCATCGTGACCGATGGCGGGGTGCGCGACGCTGACGCCGTCGCCGCGGTCGGGGTCCCCGTGTTCTCGGCGGGTCCTCACCCCGCGGTTCTCGGCCGCAAGCACGTCCCGTGGGACGCCGACCTCACCATCGCCTGCGGCGGCGCGACCGTGCAACCCGGCGACGTCCTCGTTGGCGACACCGACGGCATCATCGTGATCCCGCCGAGCATTGCCGATGAGATCGCCGACGCGGCCATCGCCCAGGAATACGAGGACGGTTGGATCGCCCGGCAGGTCGCCGCCGGTCACCCGATCGACGGACTCTTCCCCATGAACGCCGAGTGGCGTGCACGCTTCGACGAATGGCGGGCCACCCAGTGACTCAGACGCAGCCTGCGCCGGCAACGAGCAAGTCCGAGATCGCCTACGAGTGGATTCGCGAGCGGATCAGGTCTGGTGCCTTCGGCCCGGGCTACCGACTCGTGCTGTCCAACCTGGCATCCCAGCTCGAGATGAGCGCCGTGCCGGTGCGGGAGGCAATCAGCCGCCTCACTGCGGAGGGACTCGTGACCTTCGAGCGGAATGTCGGCGCCAAGGTCGCAATGGTCGATGCCTCTCAGTATCTCGTAGCGATGGAAGTGATCACCGTGATCGAGAGCGCCGCCACTGCGCTGGCCGCGCAACATCTCACCGCAGTTGACCTGAGCCGTGCACGAGAGCTCAACGGTGTCATGCGCACCGGGCTCGCGGACTTCGATCCGCGGCTCTTCAGCGCCCTCAACCAGGAGTTCCACCACACGCTCTACGCGAAGTGCCCCAACCCGCGTTTGCTTGAGATGGTCGAGAGCGAATGGGGGCGCCTCGGCCATTTGCGCGACTCGATCTTCGGCATTCTGCCCCGGCGGCCCCGTGAGTCGGTGCGCGAGCACGACTCACTGCTCGACCTGATCGAGGCGGGGGCCGGCCGTGAGGAGGTCGAGCTGGCGGTTCGGGCACATCGCACGGCCTCCCTCACCGCGTTCCGCGGTGACCACGACGACAAAGGAGCCTGACCATGCTTCCCTCGGACACACTCGACGAGCTCGCCGCCGAGCTCGAGCGTGCCCACACCGATCGCGCGGTCCTGCCGCGGATCACGGCGCGACATCCAGAAGCGACAGTCGAGGACTCCTACGCCATCCAGGCTAGGTGGCGCGACCGGCGGATCGAGGCTGGTCGACGTCTGATCGGTCGGAAGATCGGCCTGACATCGAGAGCGATGCAGGCGGCGACCGGCATCACCGAGCCCGACTACGGCGTCATTTTCGACGACACGGTCTGGGAGAACGGCGCCGTCGTGCCCTTCGGCGCCTTCTCCAACGTCCGAATCGAGGTCGAGCTCGCGTTCCTCCTATCCGCGCCGCTGGAGGGTCCGCACTGCACCATCTTCGACGTGCTTCGCGCGACTGAGTACGTCGTGCCCGCGCTGGAGATTCTCAACTCCCACATCGAGCTCGAAGGGCGCACGATCGTCGACACGATCGCAGACAACGCCGCGTACGGGGGCCTGGTGCTCGGCGGCAACCCGACAAGGCCGGATGCGGTCGATCTGCGCTGGATCTCCGCGCTCCTTTACCGGAACGAGACGATCGAAGAGACCGGCGTCGCCGCCGGAGTACTGAACCATCCGGCGACCGGTGTCGCCTGGCTCGCCAACAAGCTCCACCAGCACGGCGCCCACCTCGAGGCCGGAGAGGTCATCCTCGCCGGCTCGTTCACCCGACCCACGTGGGTCTCGCGCGGAGACAGCGTGCTGTGCGACTACGGAGAGATGGGAACGATCTCATGCCGCTTCCACTGACCTTTCGCGACGCGATCGCGGCCAGCGACAGGCCCCTCATCGGCATGTGGGTAAGCAGCGGCAACCCGCTGATTGCCGAGATCTGCGCCGATGGCGGCCTGGATTGGCTGCTCATCGACATGGAGCACGGTCCTAACCATCTCGAGTCCGTGCTCGCCCAGATACAAGCGGTCGCGCCCTACGCCGCGACGGCGGTCGTGCGGGTCCCAGGTCTTCTACCGGTGATGATCAAACAGATCCTCGACCTCGGCGTGCAGAACCTGCTGATGCCGATGATCGACACCCCAGAGCAGGCGGAGGCTGCCGTCCGTTCTGTCCGCTACCCGCCGAAGGGCAACCGCGGCGTCGGCTCAGCCCTAGCGCGCTCAGCCCGCTGGAACCGCGTCGACGATTACCTCACCAACGCCGATGAGTACATCTCGATGTTCGTCCAGATCGAGTCAGTGACCGGTGTCGACAACGCCGCCGCGATCGCGGCGGTCGACGGGGTGGACGGAGTCTTCGTGGGCCCATCAGACCTGGCTGCCTCGATGGGCCTGATCGGACAGCAGACCCACCCCGACGTCATCGCCGCGGTGACAAAGGCCTTCGACGGCATTCGCTCGACCGGTAAGCCGTTCGGTGTCAACGCCTTCGACCCTGCCCTTGCTGACGGCTACCTCGCTGATGGCGCTTCGTTCGTGTTGGTCGGCGCGGACGTCGCCCTACTGGCTCGCGGCGCCGAGGCGCTTGCGAAGCGCTTCATCTCCGATGACGGTGCCACCCGCGCCGGCTACTGATCCTCAACCGACAGGACTCCATGGAACCCGTACACCGTCGCCCTCGTCGCCCTCCGCCCCGGCCCGTCGAGGTCGTCTCGGTCGATCGGCTCGCCGACCGCATGCTCTCGATCGTCCTCGGCGGCGAGCCACTCGCGAGCTCTTCGGGCACGACCGGATCAGGCCGGCGGACTGGGGTGGTGCGCTGGGCAAGGCGACCTGCGACGCCGAGATCCGCGCGGACACCCAGGTCTGGGAGGCTTGCGAAGCGGCCGCCGTACGTCGGATCCGTGGTCACCTCCTCGCTGAGCGGGCCCCGCCGGGGTGGGTAAACCTGCACATGGTGTCCCGGGCCCAAGGTCAAACTCCGGATGTTCTTACAGCGAACGACCGGGGCCATGCAAGTGCGTTTGCCAGCGTTACGACCTTGCAGCGAGGAACGCCGCCAGCGCCCTCACTCAGATGTCGCACCTCCCGAGGTCGACCACGGCACTCCTCGATACTTGTTGAAGACTGAGTGGAGTCATGTCACCGCTCCACCGACGAAACACCGTCTTGCGCGGACACGTGGCGACATCTCGGGGGCATGATGATCTGGACCCGGTCTCGGCTCGGGATCGCGCTCGGTCAGGTCTGTGCGGATTCCAGGACGGCCTCGGGCTCGAGCTCGAGGTAGGCGTCGGGACGGTGCCACATTCCCCGGCTAGGTGTACCCGACCATGAGGTTGGTGACGGATCGTTGACGTGGAGAGAGCCTCCGGGTCAGGTGTGGATTGTCTAGATTCACGCCGACCAGGCGGGGCTCTCGTGTCCCACCGTAACGCCCGCGCCGCGTTTTACGGCTGGCTGCTGATCATCGAGCGGCACCGGGCCGGTTGGCCCCGGGCCCATATCGCCAAGGCGATGGGTATCTCACGCCGATGCGTCTCGAAGTGGATGGCACGGTTCGAGTCCGAAGGAGCATCGGCGCTGGCCGACCGTCCTCACGGCCGCGTTCGTGTCCGCAGCGCACCAGTGCACCAGGTTGAGGCCTCGATCATCGAGTTGCGTCACTGCGGGCGCGGTGGCCGCGATTGGATCGCGGCCGAGCTGAACACATCTGCACGGACGGTCTCGCGGGTCTTGGCCCGTCACGGGGTACCGTACCTGAGCGAGCTGGACCTCGATCACCGGTGAACTGCGACGGGCTTCAAAGAAGACCACGGTGCGTTACGAACGCGGACGTCCCGGCGAACTGGTCCACATGGACGTGAAGAAGCTCGGCCGGATCCCCGACGGTGGCGGCTGGCGAGCCGAGGGCCAGACCACTCAGAACCACCGATCCCGCATGAACAAGGCCCGCCTCGGATACGGCTACGTGCACCCTGGTCGACGACCACTCCCGGCTCGCCTACAGCGAGATCCCGCACGATGAGAAGGGCACCACCTGTGCCGCGTTCCTCAAGCGTGGCATCGCCTACTACGTCGCACGGCGGTCGGAACGTCACCTGGTAGGTCGTGCTGCCAGGAATCGGATGGATGGTGCTCCGAAGGTCTCGCCTCCCCATGGCCCTCACGCGCCGCAGAGGCGGCAAGGCTCGCTCAATCTGTTACAGCCAGGTCAAATTCGTCAGCCGGCCTTGAATCACGGAACAATTCGTGTTCGGATTATGCGTATCCGGATCATTCCCGGTTGTCCGTAACTAGCGCCCGATAATTAGGAGTTGCCATGTCCAGCCCGCAGGCTCATTCCCCAAATCGACAGTGGTTCCGACCCCCGTCGATGGACGTTCCTCCCGACGTACGAGAACGGTGCGCGACCGACATCGTGGCTGGCGCCATTGAGGGCGTGCTCGGGTGCGAGGTGGTTTCGGTCGAAGTCAACTCGACGGGAGAGATGCTGCCCGCTCCTGGTGCTTATTCCGGAGAGATGGTGGTGGGCTTGCCGGAGTACTGTGACGTCCGGCTGCGCCATGAGACGCCCGGTGGGCACGTGGCCGACGTCGTCGTCTGGGTGCCGCTGGTTCCCAGCGGCCGTTTCATTGGTCTCGGTGGTGGTGGTAATCGCCCCGGCGGAGCGACGCTGATGTGTGATGTTCCGGGTCCTGTTCCTGCGATGACCCTTCCTATCGGGATTCGAAATGGCTTCGCGGTCGCGACGACGGACGGCGGCAACAAGGACCAGCGGATGGTCGACTGGGCTCTGGATGTGAGCACGGGTGAGATCGATCGGGACCTGGTCGAGAACTGGGTCCACCGCAGTACGCATGACATGACGGTGCTCGCCAAGCTCGTTGTCGAGGCCATCTGGGGGCGGCCGCTCGACTATAGCTACTTCTTCGGCGCATCAGGCGGGGGGCGGCAGGCCCTGATGGAGGCCCAGCGCTACCCAGAGGACTACGACGGCATCTGGTCCTTCGATCCTGTGCTCTACTACAGCAAACTCTATCCGGCGGAGTTCTGGCCTGCGATGGTCATGCTGCACCATGACAACGCGCTCCCGGTCGCCAAGCTCGAGGCATTCCGGCAGGCGGCGGTGTTGGCTGCCGGCGGCTCCACCGAAAGTGGCGCGAACTTCGTCCCCCTGGATGTGGCGCCCGCGTTCGATGCGTTCGCCCTGGTCGGGAGCAATACCGACGCGGGCACAATCACTGCGCTCGACGCAACGGTGATGGCTGAGATCTGGGATGGGCCGCGCGATGCGGATGGAACGTCGCTGTGGTTCGGACTGCGGCCGGGCGCCCGCAGTTGGGGTTCGATTGTGGGCCTCGCGAACGTCAAGGAGTCCGAAGCGGGACTGGAGCCCGATCCGTTCTTCATCGCTGAGCGCTACCTTTCCGGATGGGTGCTCCGTGACCCTGACTGGGATTGGCGGCAGACCACGTTGGAGGAATATCGGGATGCATTCGACCGGTCCGTCAGGGAGTTCGGTTGGACTGATACCGATGACCCGGACCTGAGTCGGTTTCGGGACCGTGGCGGAAAGCTTCTGCTCTCTCACTCTCATGACGACTCCGTGATCTACTCCCAGGCCACACTCAAGTATTACCAGTCAGTCGTAGAGGAGATGGGCGGGATCGAGACGACTACCAGTTTCGCCAGGTTGTTCATGCCCCTTGGCGCGGACCACTGCTCGTTTCCGGGCGAGGCTCCGGGGCTGATGCTCGCCCAGACTATGGCCACGCTGATGTCTTGGGTTGAGGAGGGGGTGGCGCCTGTCGCGCTCGACACCGAACGTTGGAGCTCGGACGGTACGGAGTTGTTGGCGACGGACAGTGTTGCTGTGTACGGGCTCGCGGAAAATGCTGCAGGCCTTCGAAACTGAAGGCACCTGGCTGACGTCTCGCGGCTGCGGGTGGGGCAACGTGGCCCCGGCAAGATGCCGACGACTCCGGCTTTGTGTTAAGTCCCCGTGAAGTTGGGTCGGAAGTCTTGACTGAGTCAATGATCCGTGTTCGGATCATACGTATACGTACGAATTCTGAAGGAGTCTTGATGTTCCCGTCACTCGCGAACCCGTCCTCGATGGGATTGAAGGTCATCGTGGTCGGTGGCGGCCTAGGGGGACTCACCGCTGCATTGGCCCTGCGCCATTGCGGGGTCCGGGTAACCGTGCTCGAGCAGGCACCGCAATTCGGGGAGGTTGGTGCAGGGATCCAGACGGCACCGAACGCCAGTCGGGTCTTGCTCGGTCTAGGCCTCCGTCGGCAGATGGAGGCGATCCGCACGGAGCCGCTTGACCAGGTGCGGCGGCGGTGGTCGGACGGCAGCGTCATCGGCCTCACCGCGCTGGGGGAGCGGTGCAAGAGTGATTACAATGCGCCGTACTGGCACTACCACCGCGCCGATCTCCACCAGGTCCTGCTAGACGCATGTGCTTCCCCGAAGGCGGCCGGCCCCGTCGTCGAGTTGGTCACCTCGACACGGGTGACTGGTATTGCTCAGGATGAGCGTTCAGCCCGTGTCGTCACCGAGACGGGGGAATCCTATGAGGGTGACGTCGTGGTCGGCGCGGACGGCATCCGGTCGGCAATACGTGACGGGCTCGGCTTCGCGGACACCGTGGAGTTCTCTGGCGAGATGGCCTACCGCGCCCTGATCCCCGGCGAGCTTATCCGGAATGACCCGGCCACCCGCTGGCTGGTTGATCGCTTCCAGAGCACGATCTGGTACGGCCCGGACCGCCACCTGGTTCATTACATGATTCGTGGTGGCGACCTGCTGAACGTCGTCGCCATCGTCCCCTGTCGTGACGACGTCGCCGCGAGCTGGAGTGGGCCGGCGACGGCCGAGGAGATGGTGACGCAGTTCGCTGACTGGGACGACCGGGTGGCGTCGATGCTCTCTAAGGCGAAGGACGGCGTCAGCGCGTGGGCACTCCACCACCGTCGACCGGACCCGGTCTGGGTGGACGGCCGGGTTGCCCTCTTGGGTGATGCGTGTCACGCAATGCTGCCCTACCAGGCCCAAGGTGCTTCCCAAGCGATGGAGGATGCCGCGGTTCTCGCTGAGGAACTCGGGATTGTGACCAGCCACGACGTGCCGACGGCTCTGCTGCGCTACACCGCACGCCGGGCCAAGCACGCCGGGTTGGTCCAGCGGGCCTCACTGCAGAACATGGCGTTCTACCACCTCCCCGATGGGCCGGAGCAGCAGGAACGTGACCGCAAACTGCAGCAGTTCGACGGAGAATCCGATGTGTCTTACGACTGGTTGTGGCGCGGAACGCCTCTGGGCGACAACAACCAGGAGACCTTCCACTACCAGTTCGTTCGCTGAGCTGACGCGGAACCAGCCTCGAGGAGGGTTCTCGGCACCACTTATCAACAACCGAGCCGCCTCAGTCTCGGCAGAGAAAACTCACAGGGAGGACGCAGTTCACAGGTGACCTGATCACCCAGGAGATGCACGGCGCCGGGGAGTCAAGGCAAGTCCTCGTCCATGGCGGCCTCGGCTACATGTTTGACACCTGGGATGTCAGTTGAACGGCTTCTGACGCCGTGGCTCGGCACGCAATTCGATCTCGGCAGCAATGAGTAGGTCTGCAACCAGGAGGTTTTATGAAGCCGGCTCGTTTCGACTTTCACCGAGCCCGGAGCGTCAAGGATGCGCTGATCCTGCTCGATGACCTTGGTGAGGATGCGAAGGCCATCGCCGGTGGCCAGAGCCTGATGGCGATGATGAACTTTCGGCTCGCCCGGCCGTCCGCACTGGTGGACCTGGGCGGGATCGACGGTCTCGCCTATCTGCGCCGTGATGCGGACGGGCTGCGGATCGGCGCGCTCACAACCCATCACCAGGTCGAGCGGGCCGGCTCGGAGCTGGACGGTTACGATGTCGTACGCCGGTCGATGCGGTGGATCGGCCACTTCCCGATCCGGACGCGTGGCACGATCGGCGGAAGTCTGGCGCACTCCGACTCCACCGCGGAGTGGTGTCTGCTCGCCGTCCTGCTGGATGCCGTGGTCGTCGCGCAGAGCCTGGCCGGGCGGCGGGAGATCCTGGCCTCTGACTTCCTGCTTGGGCTTTACACCACGGCGCTGGCGCCAGGAGAACTTGTCGTGGAGGTGCGCTTCCCGCGCCCCGCTCCACATGCCGCGCTCGTTGAATATGCCGAGCGTGCAGGTGACTTCGCTATTGTCGCTGCGGCAGTGCGGCTCGACGTAACCGCCGACGTCGTTGACGGTGGACGACTTGTGCTGGGTGGGATTGGTGCTGTCCCGCTCACCGTCCCCGTCCAAGAGTTCGCAGCGGGACGCCCGGCCGACGAGCATCTCGAGGCGGCGTGCGCGGCCGCTGCCGATCGGGCCGTGCGAGAGCACGCAGCAAAGGTCGGCGACTTGGGGGATCCGGATGTCGAATACCGAGCCGCACTCGCTGGCTCGCTGGCCCGCCGCGCGTTGGCGCAAGCGACACAGGAAGAGGTGCGTGCGCGATGATGCATGACCATCAGTACGGTGACCAGCTCGTCGGGCGCTCGGTCCTGCGGGTAGAAGACCCTCGGCTGGTGTCCGGCAGGGGCCGGTTCGTCGACGACCTGCACCTGCCCGGGATGCTGCATGCGGCATTTGTGCGCAGCACACTGGCCCACGCGAGACTCGGCGATGTCGATGCCGCCGACGCTCTCGCCGTGCCTGGCGTCGTGGCTGTATTTTCCGCGGCTGACCTGAATCTCCGGGGCATCACAGCGCTCCTGGAGCGACCAGTCGAACAGTTCGTGGCGACCGAGATGCCGGTGCTCGCCGAGGACAAGGTGCGGTTCGTCGGTGAGCCGATCGCGATCGTGATCGCTTCCGACCCATACGCGGCAGAGGATGGTGTCGAAGCTGTCAGGGTCGATTACACGGAGGTGCTGCCTGCGGTCACTGACGACCGACAGGCGTTGGCCGACGGGACCCGGGTTCACGAGCAGGCGACCAAGAACACGTTGGTCGACGTTTCCCTCTTCGCTTCCGAAGGTATCGATCAGATTTTCGACGACGCCTCCGTCCAGGTGCGGGTCCAGACCAAGACCGGCCGCCAGAACGCGCTTCCGCTTGAGACGCGCGGGGCCGTCGCCACGTGGGACGACAGGGACGACCAGCTCGTCCTGACAACCTGCACCCAGACTCCGCACCAAGTGCGCACGGTTGCGGCCGCGTGTCTGCGTCTGGCCGAAAGGCAAGTACGCGTTGTCGTCCCGGACATGGGCGGTGGCTTCGGCCAGAAATGCGTAGTGAGCCGTGAGGAGATCGCCACCGCGGCCGCCGCCCTGCGGCTGCGCAAGCCGGTGAAATGGATCGAGGATCGACAAGAAGCCCTGACCGCCGGTTTCCTGGCCCGCGAGCAGCGGTATGACGCCCGGGCGGCCTTCGACGCCGAGGGCCGGATCCTCGGCCTCGACGTAGATGTCGTCTGTGACATGGGCGCCTACTCTTGCTACCCGTTCACCGCCGGGATCGAGCCGTTGATGGCCTCGGCTGAGATGCCGAGCGTTTACCGGGTGCCCGCCTACCGGGTGCGTGGCAGAGCTGTGACGACCAACAAGGCGCCCACCGCGCCCTACCGCGGGGTCAGCAGGCCGCAATACGTCCTGGTGATGGAGCGGCTCATGGAGCGCGCGTCGCGCGAGCTCGGCCTCGACCCAGCCGAGGTCCGTCGCCGCAACCTCATAACCGAGTTCCCCTATACCGGTGTCAACGGCATCACCTATGATCCCGGGTCCTACCTCGAGTCCCTGGACTTGTGTGTCCAGGTGCTCCGAGACAAGGGATGGTACGCCGTCCGAGACGCTGCGGCGGCTGATGGCCGCCACCTGGGGATCGGCCTGTCGTGCTTCAGCGAGCGCACGGGATACGGGTCGACAGCCTTCGCTCAGCGCAAGATGTCCGTAGTGCCGGGGTTCGACCTCTCCGAGGCGAGGATGGACCTCACTGGCGAGGTCGTGGTGACCACGGCGACCGTCAACCACGGCCAGAGCCACGAGACCACCATGGCGCAGATCGCAGCCGACGTACTCCGAATCGACCTCGCCGCCGTCAAGCTCCGTCAGGGCGACACGGAACGGATCCCGTACGGCTGGGGCACCTACGCCAGCCGCTCCATCGTCATCGGTGGGAGTGCTGTTCGGGCAGCGGCGGTGAAGCTGCGCGACCTGCTCCTCGAGATCGGCGCGCACCTCCTCGAGGTTCCGGCCGAGGAGGTCGAGCTCGGCGAGGGGGACGTCCATGTCGCTCTTGACCCCGGCCGCAGGCTGACCTATCCGGAGATCGCCGACGTCGCCTATCTCCGCTCGCATCTACTGCCGAAAGGCGTCGAGCCCGGGTTGACCGCCAACGCCTCCTTCGACGTCGCGGGAGACGGGACGTTCTCGAATGCGACCCACGGCGTTGTCGTCGAGCTCGATGCGGGTACCGGCGGCACCCGCATCCTCGACTACATCTGCGTCGAGGATGTCGGCGTCGCCATCAACCCGACCGTGGTCGAGGGCCAGGCCCGCGGCGGCATCGCCCAGGGCATCGCCGGCGCGCTCTTCGAAGAGGTCCGCTACGACGCGATGGGCCAACCACTGTGCGCCAGTTTCATTGACTACAAGACGCCCACAGCTCAGGAGATCCCCGACATCGAGATCCATCATCTCGAGACTCCCTGCTTGTTCACCGAGACCGGGGCGAAGGGCGCCGGCGAGGGCGGCACCATCGGCGCGCCGGCGGCAGTCCTCAACGCCGTAAACGACGCGCTGCGTACGACCGGCGTCGAGCTGGACGATATCCCGCTCACCCCAAGGCGGATCCATGCCGCCCTCCATCCCTCTCCACCACCCCAGGAGGTTTCCTGATGACAGCGACCCCCGTGCGCCAGCTGATGGTGCTCAACGTCAACGGCAGCGAGTACGAGGTGGGCACCGACCCTAGAACTACGCTCGTCGACGTTCTCCGCCACGACCTCGGGCTCACCGGCACCCATGTCGGCTGCGAGCACGGCGTCTGCGGCGCCTGCACGATCCACCTCGACGGTGATCCGGTGCGTGCCTGCCTGATGTTCGCCGCCCAGGCCGAGGGCCGCGCCATCACCACGGTCGAAGGGCTTGGCGACGGCGAGACCCTCAGCGATCTGCAACTTGCCTTTTCTCGTTGTCACGGGCTGCAGTGCGGCTTCTGTACGCCCGGTTTCCTCATGCTTGCCGAGGGCTTCCTCGCCGAGGAGCCCGCCCCGACCCGCGAGCAGGTTCGCGAAGTGATCTCCAGCAACCTGTGTCGCTGCACGGGCTACCAGACCGTCGTCGATGCCGTGATGGCGTGCGCCGATGAGAGGCAGGCCGGGCAGACCGAGACATGTCAGGGGACCGACGCATGATGTTCACGAACCAGGTGCCCGTCGCGGCACCGGCGGCCGATGTCTTCGCACTGATCACCGAGATTGAGAAAGTTGCGGGATGCCTTCCGGGCGCGAGCCTCGGGGGCAGTGAGGGCGAGAGCTACCGGGGCTCGGTCCGGGTGAAGGTCGGACCCGTCGCGATGACCTACGGAGGAGTTCTGCGCATCCTCGAGGTCGACGAGGCAAAGCGCAGCATGCGGCTCAAGGGCCAGGGCACCGACACCCTCGGCGGCGGTGCTGCCGAGGCGCTCGTCGAGGTCCGTGTCGAGGAGACCGCCGAGGGAAGCCTGCTGCACATTGGCACCGATCTGGTGGTCACGGGCAAGATCGTCGCCTTCGGCAAAGGCGCGATCGTGATGGTCGCCGAGCGTCTGCTGCAGCAGTTCGCGGAGAATCTCGGCGGTCTGATTGCCTCGCCCCCTTCGACTACGGTCTTGGCGACCACGGATGCTGCGGGCGCGCCCACCGTTATGGCGAGTCAGGCGTCGCAGCGGGCGGCAACGCCCGAAGCCCTCGATCCCTTCGCGATGTTGGTCGGTCCCCGGACTCGAATGGCGCTGTCCGCTGTCGGCATATTCACCGCCGGGATGATCGAGGGCTGGCTCGTGAGCCGAGCTTTCGGACGGAGGCGAGCGTGAACCGCACGTATACGTACACCTCGATCCAATCGTATGTGCCCGGACGATCCGTGCTTGAATGGTTGCGTGAGCACGCGCAGCCAACCCCGGCAGACTCCCTACAATCTCGCTACGGCACCGGGCTATGCCGCCCGTCGCCTCTACCAGGCCTACTCCGCGCTCTGGCTGACGTCGGTGGACGCGGCGATCACCGGTCCACAGTTCGCGGTCATGACTGCTGTACGCGCGATCCCGGGCGTCGACCAACGCTCGCTGGCAGCCTCGGTCTCCCTCGACACCTCCACGATGGCCGACATTTGCCGACGACTCGAAGGACGCGGGCTGATCTCACGCGAGGTCTCCGCCGAGGATGCGCGACGCAAGGTCCTTCGGCTCACTCCGGAAGGGGAGACGACCCTCGACGAAGTCACCGACCGCTCGCGAGCACTCAACGAGCGTCTGCTCGAGGTCATCTCCGTGGAACGACGGTCGGCGATCGTCGCGGAGATGCTCGCTCTCTCCGAGCACTGGGAGAACATGGCCGCCGGTCACTGAACCCCGACATCGCCGGCCTCGATCGCACGGTGTGGGACTGTCGGCGAGTGGGACCACGTGCACGAAGGACGGCGCCGTGACCGGCCGCGACCTACGTCAGCACTTCGATCTTGCCGACCTCTCCGGCCACGACGTCTACAAGCTGCTCTCGCTGGCTGTCCAGCCGCGCCCGATCGCGTGGGTCTCAACGGTCTCCGCCGCGGGTGACCGCAACCTAGCGCCCTTCAGCTTCTTCACCGTCGCCAGCCGGGAACCGGCGACGGTTCTGATCTCGATCGGCCAGCGGCCGTCGGATCCCATCCGCCCCAAGGACACCTTGATCAACCTGCGGACAACCGGGGAGATGGTGGTCAACATCCCGGCGCTTGAGCAGTTGGAGGCGGTTGCGCTCAGCAGCCGCGAAACCGAGGACGATGAATTCGCTCTCGCCGGGCTCACGACGGTGCCATCGCAGCGTGTGGAGCCGGCGACGATCGCTGGGGCCATCGCCGCGCTCGAATGTCACATCGTCGCTGAGCACACGGTCGGCACCGATGTGGTGGTCTACGGCGAGGTGATCGCCGCCTCGCTGCGGACCGGCCTGACCGACACCGCATTCCACATCGACACGCCGACGCAGGGCTTTCTCGGACGACTAGCCGGACCGTACTTCACGACCGTGACCGAGAGCCTTCCGCAACGCGCGGGGCTCGGCGTCGATCCGATCCCCGTCGACGGCGAGGTTCGGTCGTGATCGTCGCCGCCTGCCAGGTCGATGCCGCCTACTCCCCGGATCGGCGTGTCGACCTCGGACGGCGCATGCAGCGGTTGGCCGCGCAGGGAGCGTCGTTGGTCGTCCTACCGGAGCTGGCGCTCACCGGATACGACCTCGCCGACGACCTGCGCGCTCTTGCCGCGAGGTTCCGCGGAGACCTGAAGTGGCTGCAGACGACCGCCGCCGATCTCGGGGTCGTCATCGTCACGTCGATGATCACGACTGATGCTGCTGGACTACGCGACCGGGCGGTTGTAGTTGACCCGAGCGGAGCCGTCGGGTGGGCGGACAAACGGTTCCTGTGGGGGGACGAGCGCCAGCTTTTCGTCCCCGGGAGCGCTGCCCCACTCGTCGTCGAGACCGCTGCCGGCGTCGTGGGCGTCGCGGTCTGCTTCGAGGCCGGCTTCCCCGAGGTCGTCCGGAATCTGTCGGTACGGGGTGCTCAGTTGATTGCCGTGCCGGCTGCGTTCGGCCGAGCCCGCGTGCAGGCTTGGGAACTGTCGACCCGGTCCCGGGCGCTCGAGAACGGCGTCTACATGGTCGCCGCCGGTTTCGCCGGAGCCAACCCGCACGGCGTGGAGTTCTGCGGCCGTAGTCGAGTGGTTGGACCCCGCGGCGACCTCGCCGCGACGCTCGCGACCGAGCCAGGAGACGTACTCGCCCACGTCGAT
>JALZDD010000873.1 GCA_030862715.1 Actinomycetota bacterium
GGACTAGGCGTCCTCGGACTTGGGCTCGGGCGCGATCTTGGGCTCGGCCTTGGTGTCGGACTTGGTGTCGGACTTGGTCTCGGCGTCCTGCAGCGTCTTGGCCATGTCCCGCATCTGGCGCTTCTGCTTCATGTACTTCACCTGGTGCTTGCCGCCCCACTTGGTGAGCGAGAACCCGAAGAGGAGAAGGACGCCGGCGGCGAGGCCGATCACGAAGATCGTGGTCGAACCGACCGGGAGACCGAGCAGGGTGGCGGTCGGATCGTCGAGATCACCGTTGCCGGTGGTGAAGAGACCCAGAACGATGAGGACTGCGGCAACGACGATCAACACAAGGCCCAAGATCAGCATTTCCCCAGCGTATGCCTATTTCTGCAGCAGCAGCCGCAACAACACGATCGCGCCGTGCTTGTCGAGAGGGTTGTTCTGGTTGCCGCACTTGGGCGACTGCACGCAGGAGGGACAGCCGTCGTCACACTCGCACGCCTCGATGGTCTCCAGCGTGGCGCCGAGCCACTCCCGGGCAGCACGGAACCCGCGCTCGGAGAATCCGGCGCCGCCGGGATGTCCGTCGTAGACGAAGACAGTGAGCATGCCGGTGTCGGGATGGGACGCGGTGCTGACGCCACCGATGTCCCAGCGGTCGCAGGTCGCGATCAGCGGGAGCAGTCCGATCGAGCAGTGCTCGGCGGCGTGGGCGGCACCCGGGATGTCTGCGCTCTCCAGGCCGGCCGCCTCGAGAGCCGAGGCGGGCACGGTCCACCAGACGGCGGAGGTGCGCAGCGTACGTTCGGGGAGGTCGAGGAGCTCCTCACCCAGCACCTCGCCGCTCGGCTGTCGCCGGCGCAGGAAGGAGACGACCTGGTGAGTGACGTCGACGTCGCCGTACGCCAGGCGACACTCTCCCCACGCGACCTGCTCCCGCTCGGCGACGATCGAGATCTCGGTGATCTCCCGGGCGAAGGTGGAGTAGCCGGGGTCGTCGCGGGAGATGACCGCGACGTTCTCGTCCAGATCGAGCTCATGCACGAGATAGGTCTCCCCACGGTGGACGTAGACGGCGCCGGCGTGCGCGCTCGCGTGTGAGCTCGCCGCGTCGACCGTGCCGACGACCCGGCCGGTCTCGGCCTCGATCAGCTGCACCTGAGACCCACCCGAGGAGCGGATGTCGGCGAGGTCGGCCGCGCGACGGCGGTCGGTCCAGTACCAGCCACGAGGCCGCTTGCGCAGCAACCCCGAGGCGACCAGGTTGTCCAGGATCTCCCGGGCACCCGGTCCGAAGAGCGGCAGGTCCGGCTCGGTCAGCGGCAGCTCCTGCGCGGCGGCACACAGGTGGGGGCCGACGACGTACGGGTTCGCCGGGTCGAAGACGGTCGCCTCGACCGGCTGGCCGAGAAGCGCATCCGGATGAGTGACGAGGTAGGTGTCCAGCGGGTCGTCGCGGGCGACCAGGATGCCGAGCGCGTCGCCGGCGCCCCGCCCCGCGCGACCGATCTGCTGCCAGAAGGCCGAGCGCCTGCCGGGATAGCCGGCCAGCACGACGGCGTCCAGGCCACTGATGTCGATGCCGAGCTCGAGTGCGTTCGTCGCCGCCAGTCCCAGCAGCTCGCCGGAGCGGAGCGATGCCTCGATCGCCCGGCGCTCCTCGGGCAGATAGCCACCGCGGTAGGACGCCACCCGTCCGGGTAGCGACGGGTCGACCTCTTCCAGCTCGGCGGCCGCGGTCAGGGCGACCTGTTCGGCGCCGACCCGGGAACGTACGAAGGCCAGGGTGCGTACGTCCGAGGAGACCAGGTCGGCGAGGAGGTCGGCGGTCTCGGCGGAGGCTGCGCGGCGCACGGGAGCGCCGTTCTCGCCGGCATGCGAAGTCAGCGGCGGCTGCCACAGTGCGATCGAGAGTTCCCCGCGCGGTGATGCATCGGCGGTCACCGGAAAGACCGGAAGGCCGGTGAGCCGCTCGCCCGCGATAGACGGCTCCGCGACGGTCGCCGAGGCGAGGATGAACGTCGGCGACGAGCCGTAGAGCGCACAGACGCGCCGCAGCCGCCGCAGGACGTGCGAGACGTGTGCCCCGAAGACGCCGCGGTAGTGGTGGCACTCGTCGATGACGACGTAGCGCAGCGAGCGGAAGTAGGCGGTCCATCGCTGATGGCCGGGGAGCAGCGATCGGTGCAGCATGTCGGGGTTGGTCAGGATGTACTCGCCGAAGTCGCGTGCCCAGTCCCGCTGCTCCCGGGTGCTGTCACCGTCATGGGTCACCGCGCGCACGTCGACGCCCAGCTCGCGAAGCCCGGTCAGCTGGTCCTGGGCGAGCGCCTTGGTGGGTGCGAGGTAGAGGACACCGGCGCCGCGCTCACCACGTGGACCACGTCCGTCTCGGATCGCGGTCAGCGCGGGCAGCTGATAGGCCAGCGACTTCCCGGAGGCGGTGCCGGTCGAGACGATCACGTGGCTGCCCTCGTGGGCGGCCTCGGCGGCTACCGCCTGATGCTGCCAGGGACGCTCGATCCCGCGAGCGGCGAAGGCAGCGACCACATCGGCCGAAGCCCACGTCGGCCAGTCGGCGAAGATGGCCTCTCGTGGCGGGACCTGCTCGAGATGGGCGAGCCGGTCTTCGCGGCCCGGGACGTCCGCGAGCCGGCGTACGAGATCACCGGTCGCTGTCGTCAACACCTGTCTATTCTCCCAGAATCCTGGTGGCCGCCACGCTCACGGCCCCGCATCGTGTCCATGACGTTGCGAGTTTCTTGCGCGCATCCTGGTGAGCCGTGGTTACATTACGATCGACTCCGGGTATCGGACACCAGGCATGCCGACCGGAGCTGGTTGTCTCACGTTCCTTGGCAGGAGAACTTCGAAGTGGATCTGACGCTTGCGACTCGCGAGCTCGACTCGGCCACCATCGTGGCCGTGGGCGGCGAGATCGACGTCTATACCGCGCCGAAGCTGAGGGACAAGATCACTGAGCTCGTCGCCCGGGGTCACTACGACATCGTCGTCGACCTCGAAGCCGTGGAGTTCCTCGACTCGACGGGCCTCGGCGTCCTGGTGGGTGGCCTGAAGAAGGTCCGCCAGCACAACGGCATGCTCCGCCTGGTCTGCACCCAGGAGCGGCTGCTCAAGATCTTCCGGATCACCGGCCTCGCCAAGGTCTTCGACATCCACGCCAGTGCCGAGGGCGCGGCAGCGGGCTGATCCGAGCCCACATTAGGCTCCAGGTGTGAGTGACCTTCCGCACCGGCTCCGTGAAGCCCTCCAGCAGGCCGACTTCTCCTACGACTCCGTCGCCGAGCTGCTTGGTCCGACCGCGCACAGCGCGCTGAGTCGCAACGAGACGCTGCCGGGCCGGCGGCGCACCCACGGTGGCACCCCGCTGGAGACCCTCATCCGGCTCTTCCTGCTGCAGACGACCGTCCCCCTGGACCTCGCCGAGGCCGCCCTGCCCGGGCTCGTCGACCGGCTCGCGGTCGAGGGGATCCTGGAGCAGTCGGTCGGCGAGGTCGCGGCACGCCTCGACGTACGTCCGTACGCCACCGATGACACCGCCCTCTGGGTCGTCTCCGACCTCACGCCGGGGCTCGACGGCGGCCCGCAGCGCGTCGGCCCCGAGCACGTGCTCGGAATCAGCCCTGCCTCGACCTCCCTGGCGCAGCTGACCATCCGCGACCAGGTCGGCACTGCGCTCGATCTCGGCACCGGCTGCGGCGTCCAGGCCCTCCACCTCGCCACCCACAGCGACCGGGTGGTCGCGACCGACGTCAACCAGCGAGCCCTGTGGATCACCGCGTTCAACGCCGCCCTCAACGACGTGGCGGACCGGATCGACGTACGCGACGGGTCGTTCTTCGAGCCCGTCGCCGGTGAGCGCTTCGACCTGATCGCCACCAACCCGCCGTTCGTGATCAGCCCGGCGACCGGTGAGCGCCTCGTCTACCGCGACTCAGGACTCCCGGGCGACCGGGTGGTCGAGGACATCGTCAGGGCCGCTCCCGGCATGCTCACCGAGGGCGGCTGGTGTCAGATCCTGGGCAACTGGATCATCTCCGAGGACCAGCCCTGGGACGACCGCCTCGAGGGATGGCTCGGGGACGAGGTCGACGCGTTCGTGGTCCAGCGTGAGGTGCTCGACCCTGCGGCGTACGTCGAGCTCTGGCTCAAGGACTCCGGCCACCACGGTGCCCAGGACTACCTGACCCGCTACGACACCTGGCTGTCCTGGTTCGAGGAGCAGAAGATCGAGGGCGTCGGGTTCGGCTGGATCAACCTGCACCGCACAGACACAGCCAACCCGAAGCGCGAGCTCCTCGAGTGGCCCTACGACGTCGAGCAGCCGATCGCTCCGGCGCTCAAGGCGTGGGGCGAGGCGGCCCGCGTCGAGGTCACCGAGGACTCCACGCTGGTGATCGTCGAGGACGTCCAGCAGGAGACCCTCGGCCAGCCCGGCGCCGAGGACCCCAGCACCGTCATCCTGCGCCAGCAGCGCGGCCTGCGCCGCGCCCGCCAGGCGGACACGATCGAGGCGGCTTTCGCGGGCGCGTGCGACGGTGACCTGGCCGTCGGCCAGATCCTCGACGCGCTCGCGCAGATCCTCGACCGCGACCCCACGGTCGTGCGCAGCAGCTATCTGCCGATCGCCCAGGAGCTGGTCAACGAGGGTTTCCTCCGTCCCGCGCCAGGCACGCCTGGTCCCGCAGCCTGATCAGGCGCCTGCGCACGCTCGAGACCAGCAGGTCCGGATAGCCCAGCGGCTCGAGATCGGGAAGGTCCCGCATGCCCCACGGCCGCTGTGTCTGCCACGGCCAGAAACCACGGAGCGCGGCCGCCAGCTGCTTGCCGTAGGCCGACGGCATCTTCTTCACGCCCAGCCGCTGCTTGAGCTCGGTCGCGGTGACCAGGCCGCCCGGCCCGGCGAGCCCGTTGGCGCCCAGGACCGTCCACACGATCCCGGCCGCTACCTGGGCCGGCTGCGTGGGCCGGTCGACGACCAGCGGGTCTATCTCCCACAGCCGCAGCAGCGCCCGCCGCAGCGCGAAGCCCACCTCCTCGACCGGGAAGTCGGCCGCGACCTCGTCGAGCAGCGCGGCGACCGCCTCCAGCTGCGTACGTCCCGCCGCATCCTCCACGACCGGCAGGTCCAGCCCGTCCTCGACCAGCGGCGCGGCATCCAGGGCGGTCACCGCCTCGTGGCCGCCGCACAGCGCGGCCAGCCAGTCCAGGGCCACCTCATGGTCGGGTCTTGGCGGTGTGTCCGGCTCCGCCCAGCGGGGCCGGGTCAGCTCGGCCTCCAGGCGCTCCAGGATCACGTTGGTCCTGGTGAGCAGCTGCGCGCACTCGGAGCAGACCAGGTGCTCCGGGGGCGTGGCCAGACCCTCTATGTAGTCGATGTATTCGGCGTCGATCATCAGCAGAGACCTCTCGGTTCGGATTGGTCTCGCCGTCCTCGGAAACCACCATACGGACGGGCACCGACAGTTTTTGGACATGACCGGATGAGACACCGATTTCACGCTCTCGCTCCCCAGCGTGCTAGGTATTGTCTTCGCGGCGCCCAAGGCAACACGCCATGTTGTCCGAGAGCTCAGTGCCGCATGAACCGCGGTGACTGGACCCATGCCGGCTGGAGACACGCGCTAACGTGTCTCGCCAGAGCTTGTCAGTGGTGCCAGGCTCTGCTGCAGTGAGATAAGGACGTCAGTGGCACACAAGTTGGTGATCGTCGAGTCCCCGGCGAAGGCTCAGAAGATCGGCGGATACCTCGGACAGGGGTATGTCGTCGAGGCATCCGTCGGGCACATCCGCGACCTTCCGCAGAGCGCGGCAGACACCCCTGCCAAGATCAAGGACAAGCCGTGGGGGCGCTTCGGCGTCGATGTCGACAACGGCTTCACCCCTTACTACGTCGTGCCCAGCGACAAGAAGAAGCAGATCGCCAAGCTCAAGTCGCTCCTCAAGGACGCCGACGAGCTCTACCTCGCCACCGATGAGGACCGCGAGGGTGAGGCGATCGCCTGGCACCTCCTCGACGAGCTGAAGCCGAAGAAGGGCATCCCGGTCAAGCGGATGGTCTTCCATGAGATCACCAAGGCCGCGATCCTTGCGGCAGCGGAAAACCCGAGAGAACTCGACATGGACCTCGTCGAGGCCCAGGAGTCGCGCCGCATCCTCGACCGTCTCTACGGCTATGAGATCTCCCCGGTGCTGTGGAAGAAGGTCATGCCCCGCCTGAGCGCGGGCCGTGTCCAGTCGGTCGCCACCAGGCTCGTCGTCGACCGCGAGCGTGAGCGGATCGCCTTCCGGACCGCCTCCTACTGGGACCTCGCCGGCACCTTCGACGCCGGCTCCGACCACGAGCCGCGGATGTTCCCGGCCCGGATCACCTCCGTCGACGGCAGCCGCGTCGCCCGCGGCACCGACTTCGGCCCCGACGGCCTGCTGAAGAGCGACAAGGTCGTCCACCTCGACCGCACCCGCGCCGAGTCCCTCGTCGCCGGCCTCGAGGGTCAGACCTACGAGGTCCGCTCGGTCGAGTCCAAGCCCTACAAGCGCAGCCCGTACGCCCCCTTCCGCACCACCACGATGCAGCAGGAGGCGAGCCGAAAGCTCGGAATGAGCGCGTCGACCACGATGTCGGTCGCCCAGCGTCTCTACGAGAACGGCTTCATCACCTACATGCGTACCGACTCCACGACCCTGAGCGGAGACGCCGTCAGCGCGGCCCGCGCTCAGGTCAGGGAGCTCTACGGTGCCGAATACCTGCCCGACGCCCCCCGGACGTACGCCTCCAAGGTCAAGAACGCCCAGGAGGCCCACGAGGCGATCCGTCCCGCGGGTGACTCGTTCCGCACCCCGGCGCAGACCGGTCTGACCGGCGACCAGTTCCGCCTCTACGAGCTGATCTGGATGCGCACCGTCGCCTCCCAGATGAAGGACGCGGTCGGCAACTCGGTCGCGATCCGTCTCGGCGCCTCGGCCGCCACGGGCGAGGACGTCGTCTTCTCCGCGACCGGACGCGTGATCACCTTCCACGGCTTCCTGAAGGCGTACGTCGAGGGCACCGACTCCGCCGACCAGACCTCCGACGACCAGCAGACCCGCCTCCCGAACCTCAACGAGGGCGACCGGGTGAACGCCGCGAGCCTCACCGCGGACGGCCACGAGACCAAGCCGCCGGCTCGTTACACCGAGGCGACCCTGGTCCGAGAGCTCGAAGAGCGCGAGATCGGCCGTCCGTCGACCTACGCGAGCATCATCCAGACCATCATCAACCGCGGCTACGTGTTCAAAAAGGGCACCGCGCTGGTGCCCGCCTGGGTCGCGTTCTCGGTGGTCAGGCTGCTCGAGGAGCACTTCCCGCGCCAGATCGACTACCGGTTCACGGCGAGCATGGAGGAGATCCTCGACGAGATCGCCAAGGGCGACAAGGACATGACCACCGAGCTCGGGGAGTTCTACTTCGGCTCCGAGCGGGTCATGGGCCTCAAGCC
>JALZDD010000876.1 GCA_030862715.1 Actinomycetota bacterium
ACGAGGTCGATCGAGCCCGCGTCGGAGCTGGACTCGCGCGCTTCGGCGAAGGCGACGACCGCCCCATCAGCGGCGCGGACGACTGCTGGGATGCGGTAGACGGCGTAGCCGCCCTCACCGGAGACGAACGGGACCGATCCGGTGCAGCCAGACGCGTCCGGGTCGGCTGTGGGGGTGCCGGCCCGGGCGGTGTCCGCGTTGACGAGCAGTGGGGTGGCCATGGTCGCCGCGGCGGCGACCACGGCTGCGCGATGGAGGTTCCTCATGGTGCGTTCCTTCTCTCTCGACGTCGATGAAGTTGTCGTGTCGTTGTCGTTGGATGACGCTGGTCCAGATGCTCCTTCCGTGGCTCAGGCGCGGTCCTGCAGTAGCCGCGCCCGGACGCGTACGTCGTCGAAGTGCTCGTACATCCGAGCCGTGGCGAGCTCGGCGTCGCCTGCCTGCAGGGCCCGCACGATCGCGAGGTGAGCCTCGCCGCGGTTGCGCTCGGGACTTCCCGGGATGGCGTCACCGACCCGGACGAAGAGCTCCCAGAACAGCTCGATCAGGTTCTCGACCAACGGATTGCCGAGGGTCTGATAGAGCGAGAGGTGGAACTCCCGATCGACCTCGACGAAGCTCTCGCCGCGCTGTTCCCGCTCGCTCATCTCGGTGGCCAGGTCGGCACACCGCGACAGTGCTTCCTCCTCCTCGTCCCGCAGCCGGCACACGGCCGGCATCAGTCCGGCCTCCATGGCCTCGCGAGCGGTGAGGAGCTCCTCCAGCGAGGCGCCCGGCTCGGCCAGCCCGTAGGGCAACTGCTCGATCACCGGCCGGAAGGAGAACGCGGCGACGTAGAGCCCGTTGCCGGGTCGAGCCTCGATCACGCCGAGGGTCTGCAGGCTTCGCGATGCCTCTCGCAGGGAGAGTCGGCTGACCTCCAGCTCGGCGGCCAACACGGCCTCGGGCGGAAGCCGGTCGCCCGGCCGCAGACCGTGCTCTCGGATGAAGTCGCGCAGCCGGACCTGGGCCTCGCGGTAGATGGAACCGTGCTTCACGACTGTCCAGCCTGCTCGACGACGACCCGCAGCCGGGCGGCGAGAGCATCCGCCTCGGCGATGGCTGGCGCATCCAGCGGACCCCACGGCGTACGCGGCGCGCCCGTGTCCGGGCCGAGTCGGTTCATCAGCTCCTTGACGAAGCCGAGCCCTCCGTGGCGACCGGCGACGGCCGCGATCTCGCGGAAGGGTCGGTGCAGCTCGTAGGCACGCTCAGGCTCTCCCGAGTCATACGCCTCGACGACCCGATGCGCGACCGGCGCGAGCCCGTTGTAGAGACTGCCGATCACCGCCTGCACGCCGATCGCCAGGCCGGCTGGGAGGAGCTCGTCGCGGCCGAAGAAGACCCCGACCCCGGTTGCACGTGTGCGGTCGCACTCGAGGAGATCCTCGTCCGTGAACTTCACCCCTGTCAGGGTGGGAATCCGATCCCGGGCGGCGGTGACGACGTCGGCCGGCAGATGGGTCGAGCCGGTCATGCTCGGGATGTGGTAGTAGCACAGCGGCGTCTCGCCGGCGGCCTCCGCGATCCGAGCGAGGTGGTCGACGACCAGCTCGACGCGCGGCGCCTCGCCGTAGAACGGAGCGGTCGCGGCCACGAAGTCGACACCGTGGTCGGCGGCATGCGCCGCGAGCTCGGCTGCCTGGGCCAGGTCGTTGGAGCCGACATGGGCGGCGAGCCCGAACCCCTCGGGCCTTACGGCTGCCCAGGCCTCGAGGAGCACGCGCCGCTCCTTGGTGGTCAGAGACGGGTACTCACCGGTGGTGCCGGCCACGAATGCGCCGAACACCCCGGCGCTGCGCAGGTGCTCGGCCTGCGCCTCGACGACCGAGAGATCGAGACGACCGTCCGGGTCGAAGGGCGTCGGTGTCGCCGCCCAGATTTCCAATCGACTCAACTCTTCGTCGCTCCTTCGGTCAGTCCAGCCACGATGTAGCGCTGGAGGAAGATGAACAAGACGATGACGGGCAGTGCGATGATCGCCGACACCGCCATCAGGTCGTTCCACTTGGTTCCGAATGCGTTGGTGATGCCGGCAAGCACGACTGTGACCGGCTGGAACTTCTCGTCGGGAGCCAGCGCGAGCCCGAAGACGAACTCGCCCCAGGCCTGCAGGAAGCTCACCGCCCCGACCGTGATGATGCCCGGCGTGCTGACCGGGACAGCCACCCGCCAGAACGCAGTGAGCTCGTTGCAGCCGTCGATCTTGGCGGCCTCGACGATCTCCTCGGGGATGGCGAGGAAGTAGGGCCGCAGGATGGTGATCGCCAGTGGCACGGCGAGCGAGCAGTTGGCGATGATGAGGCCGGCGTAGCTGTTCACCAGTCCGACGCCACTGAAGAGCACGAACATCGGCAGCGCCAGGTTGACCGACGGCACCATCTGCACTGCCAGGAAGAGCATCAGGAACGCGGAGACGAAGCGCACCTTCAGCCTGGCCAAGGCGTACGCCGCAGGTAGGGCGACCAGCAGCGTGACGACGGTCGTCCCGACCGCGATGATGCCGCTGTTCAGGAGCCCGCGGGCGATGTCCCCGTCGGAGAAGACCGCAC
>JALZDD010000836.1 GCA_030862715.1 Actinomycetota bacterium
AGGAGATCAGGTCACAGATCTCCTTCTCGCCCCAGCCCTCGGGCGTACGCAGCACGAACTCGTCGGTCACCTGCGCCAGCCCTGGGAAGATCTGCATCCCCAGGATGTTGACCCCGGCCTCACCGCAGCGCTGTGCCAGCGCCGCCAGTGTGCCTGGTCGGTCCGGCAGCGTCGTACGCACTCTCCACAACATCGTCCCCGCCATGAGCCCTAGTCTGCCTGTTTCCCTGTTTCTGGTCCGTTTCCCACGGTTAAACCTTCAGTCCGCGGGCGGACGCGGCGGGGTCTGCTCGCCGGCTTCGACGAGCACGTCGATGTGGTTGGACGCAGGCGGGAGCGGGCAGGTGGCGTGGATCGTGTAGGCACAGGGCATGTTCTTGGCGCGGTTGAAGTCGAGGACGACGGTGCCGTCGACCGGTGGCTCAACGGCGAGCTGGCGGCAGGCGGCGTAGGTCGTCACACCGCTGGTCTCGTCGGTGAACAGCAGCCACAGCTCGCCGTCGCCGCCGTCGAAGGCGATCAGCCGCTGCGGGCGGCCACCCACCTCGAACGCGACCTCCCCCACGGCGTCGATGACGCTCGAACGGCCCTCGACCACAGAGCCGACCGAGATCGGACGGCTCGTCTCGTAGGCGGTGAAGGCTGCTCTGACCTGCCACGACGGGTCCGGATCGTACGTCGGCGTGCTGGTGTAGTCGCGCAGGAACGGCCCATCGGGCTGGCGCGGCCGCAGCACCGGGGTGCCGAAGCGGTCGGCGACCTCGACCGTCCCGCCGTCGAAGGTCGCGATCACGCCGACGGGATCCACGTGACCGAAGACGTGCCGACCGGCGAGCTTGGCACCGCCGAGCTCGAGCCACTCACCCTCACCGAGCTCGACGACGGCGCCCTCGGGACCGGTCGACCAGACACCCGGGATTCCGGGGAACCGCACCGGCCTGCGGCCCAGCCAGTGCAGGCCGGTGATCGCCAGGAAACCTTCGGGACTTCTCAGCTCGGCTTCCCGCTCATCGCGCCACCGTTGCCAAGCCCGCTCGAAAGTCACGCGCTGCACTCTACAAAGAGTTGCGTTGCCAGGTCCTGCAATGGTCGCTGACTTTTACCCTCGGGTTCACCGTCGGTGGACTTGGCCCTTCGCACGTCCAAACCGGGCGAGGCGGATTGCCCCGCGCGCCGCGGTGACCAGGACGAGGTACCAGATCGCTGCCACCACCAGCAGCGGAATGATCAGGTGGTTGCGCTCCTCGAGCGCCTGGACGACCCCGAGCAGATCGGTGATCGAGAGCACCGAGACCAGGCTCGTCGCCTGGAGCGTCGTCACCAGGAGGTCGCCCAGGGCGGTGAGCCGGTCACCGCTCGGGAGCGCCCTCGCCGCGTACGCTCCCATCGCCAGCGCCAGCCCCGCGATCGCCGCGTAGACCGGCGTGACCAGCCGGACCGCGTCGATGTGCACCCCCGGGATCCCGAAGGTGATGTCGGGAAAGACCAGCGCGATGTTGCTCCACAGCAGCAGCTGGACGAGCACGGGGATGCTGCCGAAGATCCAGACGTACGCCGCCACGATCCCGCCCAGCACCGGGTTGCCCGACCTCTCCATCGAAATCGCGACGAGCCCGATCGCCCAGGCCGCTGCGAAGACCAGGGCGGTCAGCCGGATCGTGAACCAGACTCCGGCGAGGACGTCCGGGTGGAGCAGATACCCGACGACCTCACCTGGGAGCAGGTTCTCGTTCCTCATCAGGCTCCACAGGAACCTCAGGAGAAGGAGGCCGAGGAGGCCTGCCGCCAGCCACTCCAGGGGACCGCGCCGGGTCAGCCAGGCCGGGTATGCCCGGCCGGTCCTGTCGGCAGCAGCGGTCTCGGTCATCGCGGAGAACCATGGCGTCTCCTGGTGGCCAGGAGGTTGCGGCCAGCTGGTCATTCCTTGAAATCGCCGAGTCGGCGCATCCCGCCCCTCTCGCTCGCTTCGTTTCGCGAGGTACGAGGCAAGATGCGCCGACTCGGCTGTCACTCAGTAGGAGGGCTGAGCCTGGACGTTCAGCTCATCGAACCTGACTCGCTTCGCCGAGGCGACTCGCGGGTCGCGCAGGTCGAAGACGTCGAAGCCGCGCTGGATCTCGTTGGAGTAGATGTAGCCGTTGTAGTAGTAGGTCGACCAGGGGCCAGCGATGGTCGTGGTGTCCTCGAACGGACCACGGTCGAACCAGGCGATCTCCTTCGGGTTGGCCGAGTCAGTGAAGTCGTAGACCGACACACCGCCCTGATACCAGGCCTGCACCATGATGTCCTTGCCCTTGACCGGGATCAGCGAGCCGTTGTGGGCGACGCAGTTCTCGGTGTTGGACTGGGTGCGCGGGATCTTGTAGTAGGACTTGAAGACGAGCTGGCCGCCCTCGATGTCGTAGATGCCGTTGGCACCCTTCTCCATGCCGGTCTCCGGGTTGCAGGTCGGCGCACCACCGCCGCCGAGCTCATCGGTGAAGACGACCTTGGTGCCGGTGTTGTTGAAGGTGGCCGAGTGCCAGAACGCGAAGTTCGCGGTGTCGGTGATCTGCTCGGTCACCACCGGGTTCTCGCGGTCGGAGATGTCCATCAGGATGCCGTCGCCCATGCAGGCGCCGGCGGCGATGTCCTTGGACGGGTAGGTGGTGATGTCGTGGCAGCCGGCGGTGTTGGTGTAACCGCCATCGGGGAACAGCACCGGCTCGTTGACCACCGCGGCCCGCTCGGGCGCCCGCTTCGGGATCTTGACGATGCTGATCTTGTCGTGCGGGGGCTGGCAGTCGGGGTAGGTCGCGCGGGGACCGTAGGAGGAGACGTACGCATAGACCGCTCGCCCGTCCTTGCTCGGCGCCAGCGAGTGGGTGTGGGAGCCGCACTTGGTCTCGACCGCCGCGACGTACTCCGGGTCTCGCGGGTTGCTGATGTCGAAGACGCGGAGGCCCTCCCACGACTCCTTGATCTCGGCCGACTGCGCCACGTTGTCGCAGGTGTTGTTGCTGCGGCTGGAGTCGACGGACAGGACCAGCAGGTCGTCGTAGACGGAGATGTCGTTCTGGGACCCGGGGCAGACGTACTGCTTCACGAGTCGCGGTCTGGTCGGGTTCCTGATGTCGATGACGTTGAACCCGTTGTAGTTGCCCGCGAAGGCGTAGTTGCCCTGGAAGGCGAGGTCGCTGTTGAGCGCGTTGGCGGGTGTGAAGGCACCCGACTTGGGGATGTTGGCGATCAGGTGCAGGTTGGGTGTGCCGTCGGACTCGCCGGCGGGCACGACCGGGTTGTTGGCGCCGAGGTTGGCGAGGTCGTTGCCGGCGACGCAGGCGGAGGCGAAGTTGTCACCGAGCTTGGTGATCGCCTGCTTCTCTTCGGCGGTGCAGCTCGTCTGGGCCTCGGGAGCCTCGGTGGTCCCGGTGCCGTGGGTGTGGGACTCGTCTGCGGAGGACGGGGCGGCGACGGCCAGCCCTCCTGCGACAACCATGACCACCGCGATGGGGGCCAGGTATTGGGTGGGTCGTCTAAGCCTCATGTTCGCAAGCCTTCCGAGTCGGCCGCCGTGGGGTGGCACGGGCA